>NZ_DASXVH010000009.1:0-31579 GCF_036504375.1 Novimethylophilus sp. | reverse complement strand
TCCTCCGTGACCCGCTTCAGTTCCGCCTGTAGACGTCGCAATTCGGCTTGCTGGCTTTGGGCTTCGATGCGAACTGGAGCTGGCTGGCTGTACTTCCTGACCCACTCGTACAAGCTGTGCTGCGACACACCCAGCCGGGCGAAAACCTCTGCCACCGGATAACGCCGCTCGGTGATCTGTTTTACCGCTTCGATCTTGAATTCTTCTGCGTAACGCTTGCTGCTCATGACACCTCCATTTGACGCCTTAGTTTAAGGCTGAAAGGTGTCTAGTGCATTAGGGGCGATTCATTATTACGCTACTGTGAGCTTGATACACTTGCAATGGTGATGATCGTTGAAGCGTGGACGGAGCATTGTTGACGTATGTTTTATGAAACAGGGTATTAAAGAATACTGACTTTATTTCTAGAACTGGTCTAAGCGAACGAGTTGCGCCCGTTTCGACAGGCTTTGTAGCTGATTTTCTAATTTATTCCTCAATTAAAATCAGTAAGTTAGTAGGTTATTCTCGACAGATTTAATTTTCTCCGATCAATGATGATGGAAAAATAAAGTCTGTCGGGGGTTTTCAACAAATATGAAAGCAGACCCAGTGAAACTCTGTGCCTGCTTTTTTCACTTGATTAATACCTTAGATCATCAACCGCGCCATGAATACTGATTGATGTGGGAATTCCGGTGCAGTTGACCAGTTGTGCCGTCTGCCATCCATAACAGGAAGCAGAAGAGTTTTTCAACAGGATAGGCCGGTTTTTGACCACTGCAAACGGCCACTAGCACTCATTCGTTATAAACTGTCGGATGTTTCGCTGACCACCATGAGGAACGGAATCTTATGAGTCGCCGGCAGTCGCGAATTGCCCCGAAGGATGGTCTTTCAGTCGTCCTACTCACGGCTTCATTTGGCAGGTGCCAGTCGGAGCGCGCGTGATTTTCGAGCTGATCGAAGACATCGTGAAGCTGGCGCTCATCGTCGTCTGCCTTTATTTCGTCCTTGATGCGTACGTGCGCCGCAAGCAACCCGCATGGTCCGGACCGCTGGAGAAACGCCGCTTGACCACTCTATTGGTGCTCGTTCTCGCGGTATCCACAGTTAAAGTGAGCGAAGATGTGCTCGGCGGAGAATCAGGTCCGATCGACAGTGCCGTCTTGCTTTTCATCCATAGTCACGTTCCGAGCACGTTAAACGGGTTCTTCGAAGCGGTCACGTTTACAGGGTCATCAAGGGTTCTGTTTCCGCTCGCGACCCTCGCTACAATCGCCCTTCTGTGCACAAGGCACCGCTTCGAGGCTCTCCTTGTCGCAGCTTCGGTGATCAGCGGTGCGATTGTGATTTATGTTGTCAAAACGGTGGTCGGCCGAACTCGGCCGGCGCTGTGGGACACAGCGTGGTATTGGGGTTCCAGCTTTCCCAGTGGGCATACGCTAGTTGTCGCGGCATTCGCTACCGCTGCTGCTCTTTGCGTGAGCCGAATCAGGCCAGCGGCGCGCAAGCTCGCGCTGTCAATAGCGATCTTATGGATATTTCTTGTCGCCATTTCGCGTCTAGTGCTTGGTGTGCACTGGCCAACTGACGTACTGGTCGCTGCGTGCATCGGAGCGTTTCTGCCTCTGGCGATGAGCGTTGCACTTGAATTACGTTACGCTTAACAATCCGCTCCAGCCGATTGCCCCTAGCGGCTGGATGGGCTTGGACATTGAAGCTTGCTCCTGACCCGCTAGGTACCTTTCAGCCTTGTTTAAAGGCTGGCAATGTGAAATCGAGCTTGGGGCCGGCGGGAACAATCCGCGTCGGATTGATGTGCGGATGGCTCATGTAGTAGTGGTGCTTGATGTGCTCCATATTTACCGTCGCCGCAATGCCTGGCGTCTGGTAAAGCGCTCGCAGGTATCGCGATAGATACGGGAAGTCGACCATGCGATTACGGTTGCATTTGAAGTGCCCGTAGTAAACCGCATCAAAACGTACCAGCGTCGTGAACAGGCGCCAGTCGGCCTCCGTAGGAATATTGCTCACCAGGTACGGTTGTCCGGCAAGCCGCGCCTCGACCCAATCGAGTGCATGGAAAAGCCTTCTGAACGCCCGTTCGTAAGAAGGCTGGCTGGTGGCAAAGCCGCAACGATAGACACCGTTATTGATGTTCTCGTAGACAAATGCGTTGATGCGGTCGATTTTCGCACGGAGCGCCTGCGGATACAGGTCGAGTGCTGCGACTCCGTATGCGTTGAACGCGCTGTTCAGCATGCGCACGATGTCCGCGGACTCGTTGCTGACGATAGTGCGCGTCGCCGTGTCCCACAGTACTGGTACCGTGACCCGGCCGCTGTAGTCGGCGCGGACGGCGGTGTAGAGTTGATGCAAATGGGCGAAGCCGTTGGCGTGATCAGGCAGTGCCGGGCTGAACGCCCAACCCTGCCCGGCCATTACCGGCTCGACGATGGAAACAGGAATGCTCGCTTCAAGTCCTTTCAAGGCCCTGACGACGAGCGTGCGGTGCGCCCAAGGGCAGGCCAGCGATACATAGAGGCGATAGCGTCCGGGCTCCGCCAGATAATCGCTAGAACCGTCTGCCGTGACCATGCTGCGAAAGACGGCCTGAGGACGTACGAATTCACCTGCCGTCGCCGCGGTGTCATACCAGCCTTCGTGCCACCGACCGTTCTGCAGATAACCACTCATGCCAGTCGGCTGTTCTGATAGTCGGCGATTGCCTGCTCGATCTCCTCTCGGGTGTTCATGACAAAGGGGCCGTACTGAACCACCGGCTCCCGCAAGGGGCGGGCGGCGAGTACCAGAAAAGCGGCAGCCGCATCTCCGGCATGGACTTCCATGCGATTGCCTGCGGAGAGCACTCCCGCGGTGTGCGGCTCCAGCGCACGCCTCTCCGCCATCGAGCCGATCTCGACCCGGTTCTCGTAGGGATAAATAAACGCGTTGTGGTCTGGGACGAGCGGGTGGGTAAAATGTCCGCCAGCCGGGAGCAGAACATCCAGAAACAAAGGCTCGGTGCTCAGCCCCTGAATCGGCCCCAGGATGATTTTGCCATCAATTTCTGCAGTGCCTGCGATGACTTTGACCTGGCCTTCGTCCGGCAGGTTTATTAAGGGGATTTCCTCGGGCTGGATGTCCCGGTAAGCGGCCGGCTTCATTTTCTCGCGCGCCGGCAGGTTCACCCAAAGCTGAAATCCGCGCATGCGCCCACTCTCCTGTTGGGGCATTTCGGAGTGGATGATGCCGCGTCCCGCGGTCATCCACTGCGCGCCACCACTTTGCAAATCGCCCTGGTTGCCCAGATGGTCCTGATGCAACATGTGGCCGTCCAGCATGTAGGTTACCGTTTCGAATCCACGATGCGGGTGGTCGGGGAAGCCGGCAATGTAGTCGTCGGCATTTTCGGAAGAAAACTCGTCCAGCATCAGGAATGGGTCGAGGCGCAGCCCTGGCGCCTGTCCAAGGCTGCGGCGCAGCTTGACGCCACCGCCATCGGAGGTGGGGATGGATCGGATCACTTGCTGTAGCGTGCGTGTGTGCATGTCGTACTCCTTAATGCCGGAACGGCAACCGGGGCATGTCGCCGCCTATTGCCATTCCGGCATGAATTCAAGGATCGCTGCTTTAGCCCAAGGCTTATTCCTTGACGGCTTCAACGGGGATGGTGAGAGTGACATCGTCACCGACGTAAGGGGCGTATTTGCCCATATTGAAGTCGGTGCGCTTCACGACCGCGGTCGCGTTGGCGCCGCAAGCGTCCTTCTTCAGGATTGGGTGCGGCATGCACTGGAAGGAAGTCACGTTTAGCGTAACCGGCTTGGTGACACCTTTGAGCGTGAGGCTGCCATCGACGGAGGTTACCTTTTCGCCATCGAAGTTGACCTTGCTGGAGGTA
Source organism: Novimethylophilus sp. (assembly GCF_036504375.1). Classification (NCBI taxonomy): domain Bacteria; kingdom Pseudomonadati; phylum Pseudomonadota; class Betaproteobacteria; order Nitrosomonadales; family Methylophilaceae; genus Novimethylophilus; species Novimethylophilus sp. Next base: position 27,690 of record NZ_DASXVH010000009.1, on the reverse strand, counting down.
AAGGTGGCCGTGGGGTACTTGGCGGTAGAGAGGAAATCTTCGCCCTGGATGTGTTCGTTGAACAGGGGGTAGCCGGTATCCACCGAGGTGGTGGTCATGGTGACGTCCACCGAGCCGGTTTTCGCCGCGCGATCAATGACGATCTTGCCGGAGGTCTTGTCGAAGCGGCTCAGTTGGGTGGAATAGCCAAAGTGGCTGTAGGAAAAGCGCGGTAATGTATGGGTACTGTCGATGACATAGGTTTCCGGGGCGGCGAGGGTTGCGGTGGAAATGGTCGCTGCGAGGGTCAGAAAGGCAAAGCGTTTCATGGTGTGTCTCCTTGTAAAGATAGTGATAAAAGGGTGAAACATTATTTCCCGGCGTTGGCCAGGAAGTGGAACTTGATCTGTATTTCATTGGCGACGGTGCCGAAGTCGGCCCAGGTCCCTTCGCCGATGGCGAAGTCGGCGCGTTTCAGCACAAACGCACCGTCAACAACCGCAACATTGCCTTGCGGGTTGAACGTGAAGGGCGCTGAAACCGTTTGCGTTCGCCCTTTGATGCTCATCTTTCCGCTGACCTCGTAGCGGTTGCCGCCCAGGGCCTTGACGCCGGTGGATTCGAATTTAGCCCGGGGGAAAGCTTTGGTGTTGAACCAAGCCTTACCGGCAACCTCGTCATTGGCTTCCTGTGAACCGGCATCGATGCTGGCCAGGTCCAGATCAAACACCGCTCTGGCAGACGCGGGCTTGGCCGGGTCAAAACTTAGCAGGGCAGCAAATTTCTTGAAATGCCCATCCACCGGCACACCCATCTGCGTATAGACAAAACCGAGGGTGCTCTTGTCGGCCTGGATACTGGTGAATTCAGCAGCCTGGGCCAGAGATGCGAGGGCAAGGCTGCCCAGCAGTACGGCGGGAATGTTGTGTTTCATGATGATTTCTCCATGAGCGTTAACGGAAATGCCGGGGCAGCATGCGGGCGAGCACATCATCCTTGTCGATCAGGTGATGCTTGAGGGCGGCGCCGGCATGGCCGATCACCATGGCAACGAGCAGGAAATTGAGGGTCTGATGCACGTTTTGCAGCAGGTCGCCCAGCGCCTTGTCCTTACCCATCAGATCGGGGATAGGCAGGATGCCGAAATAGACGGTCTGGAAACCCTTGGCCGAACTCATCAGCCAGCCCGAGAGGGGAATGGCGATCATCAGCTGGTAGAGCGTGGCATGACCGGCGTGGGCCGCCAGCTGCATCGCTGCCGGCATGGTGCCGGGCAATGCCGGCGGGCGATGGGCAAAACGCCAGGTCAGGCGCGCCAGCACGAGCAGGAAGGTGGTCACGCCAGCCCATTTGTGCCAGGAATAGATATGCAGTTTCCAGGGCGACAATGGCAGCTCGTGCATATAGATGCCAACGGCAAAGAGCGCGATCAGCAGCATTGCCATGAGCCAATGCAGGCCGATGGCGGTGGCGGTATAGCGGGTATGGTTCATGGATGCTCCTGAACGTGGCCGTTGCCTGTCCTCAAGCCACCAATTCGGCGAGACGCTGCCTGGCTTCGCTCAGCGCCGCCTCCTTGGCTATCTCGCCCATGTTGAGGCCTTCGGCATAGACGAACACGACATCGGTAATGCCCAGAAGGCCGAGGAAGTCGCGCACATAGCTGGTTTGACTGTCCAGCGGCGTACCGGCGTACATTCCGCCCCGGGCGGCGAAGATGTAAGCTTTCTTGCCTGTGAGCAGCCCCTCGGGACCGTTTGCGGTGTAGCGGAAGGTCACCCCGGCGCGGGCAATCTGGTCAAAGTAGGCCTTCAGCGTCGAGGGGATGCCGAAGTTGTACATCGGCAGGCCAATGACGACGACCTGTGCCTGCCTGATCTCTTCGATCAGTGCATCCGATTCGGCGACGTAAGTTTGTTGTTCGGGGGTCCGCGCGTCGGGTTGTGCGAAGAACGCCAGAACGCGCTGGGCGTCCAGGTGAGGTAAGGGGGCGTGTGCCAGGTCGCGGACGACCACATGCGCATCCGGCTCGCTCGTGCGCCATGCGGCGACAAACTGATCGGCGAGCTGGCTGGACTGGCCGCCGGAAGAGAAGATGCTTGAATTAAGCTGTAGCAAAGTTTTCATGGTATTTCTCTCCATCAATGAAAGTGATGTTATTTAACTTCTTATTCATCAGATAAAAAAGTACAATAATCTGGTATTAATAATCTATTAATTAGATAGGTTGTGATGGCACCTCATATCACCCTGGAGCAATGGCGATCATTGATCGCAGTCGTGGACGCGGGCGGTTACGCCCAGGCGGCGGAAAAGCTGTACAAGAGCCAGTCTGCCGTCACCTATGCGGTACAAAAAATAGAGTCATTGCTTGAGGTGAGAGCGTTCGAGATTCAAGGACGCAAGGCGATCCTCACGCCAACCGGACAGATGCTCTACCGACGCGCGCTGGCGCTGGTGGACGAGGCAAACGATCTGGAGCGGGCGGCCCACAGGCTGTCGGCCGGCTGGGAGGCTGAGATACACATTGCAGCTGAAATCCTCTTTCCCTCTCGTCTGCTATTGACGTGTCTGGAGCGTTTTGGCCAGGAGAGCCCCCGCACGCGGGTCGAGTTGATCGAGTCGGTGCTGGGCGGAACTTCGGATGCGCTGCTCAAGGGAGAGGCGGATCTGGCGATTTCGCCGCAGCTGCCGCCCGGATTTCTGGGCGAGCTCTTGATGCGAATACGGTTGCTCGCGGTGGCTCATGCCGATCACCCTTTAAATCATCATGGCCGAGAATTGACCTATCGTGACCTGCGCGCATATCGCCATTTGGTGGTGCGGGATTCGGGTACCAAGCGCGACCGGCGCGCAGTATCTGTCGAGGTGGATCAACGTTGGACGGTGAGCCAGGTCGCCACATCGATCCAGGCAGTCTGTATGGGATATGGCTTTGCCTGGCTGCCAGAGGAGCATATCCGCGAGGAACTGCAGACAGGGATGCTCCGGCCGCTACCCTTAAGGGAGGGCGGTACGCGCGAGGTGCCGCTCTACCTGATTCTGGCCAGCCCGGACTTTGCGGGGCCTGGGGTAAGGCGTCTGGCGGAAATCATCGCGGAATCGGTTAGGTGGGAAGATGTGGCCGAAGAATGAGAATCCCGACATTTCCTTTGTATGAAATGAATGCTCATTGCGCTGATCTATTAAAACCGACTGGAAATGGCTTGATTATTGGTTTGGGCGGACTATATTTTTATGATCAGTAAAAGCGGGAGTGATTTTCCAGCTCAACTCCTTGTGTTGACCGTGGGACATTCCACGCGATCCATTGAAGAGTTTATCGGCCTGCTCAAGGCCCATGAGGTAACTTGCCTGATGGACGTGCGTACCGTTCCGCGCTCCCGTCACAATCCCCAATTCAGTCGCGAAGCTTTGGCAGCATCGCTGGAGCTCGCCGATATACGCTATATCCATATGGCCGGCCTCGGAGGTTTTCGGCACACCAGCTCGCCGTCACCGAATGCGGGATGGCGCAATGAATCATTCCGCGGGTATGCCGATTACATGCAGACGCCGGATTTCGCCGGGAATCTGGCTAAGCTGATCGAGCTGGCGAAGCGGGAGCGGGTGGCGACGATGTGTGCCGAGGCCATGCCATGGCGTTGCCATCGATCGTTGATTGCCGATGCGTTGACGGTGCATGGCGTGCGGGTGGAAGAAATCGCCAGCCGGACGCGCCGTGAAGTACATGCATTGACATCTTTTGCCAAAGTCGAGGGTGCGGTGATTACTTATCCGCCGCCACTCCTGGATTCATGGCCTGACGGATAGGGGCGGATTGCAACGCCTTGATCTCTTCGATGGCGCGCTGAACATTGACAAAACGATGGCTACCGCCTTCCAGCAATACCAGTTTGGCTTGGCCGGCAAAATTTTCCACGCTTTCGCGATAGGGGATCAGCTCGTCGCCCTTCTCGTGCAGCACCGTGCATTGCGCGCCCCCTGAAAAGCGATAAACGGAATATCTCAGCAGGTATTCCGGTTTGAGAACGCCTTTTTTCTTCGAGTACATATTCTCGACCGCGCCGATAAAAGGTTTGAGCGTGATTTCCGGCGACATGCAGGGATTCAGCAGCACGCATTTCAGGCCGTATTTCTTTGCGAACTGGTAAGCCCAGAATCCGCCGAGCGAAGAGCCGATCAGCACGAGATTCTTGTCCAGATCGGGACGGAACAGGGCGTCTATCTGTCGATAACCGTTGTCGGGATTCCATGAGTCATAGCTGGCGACTGCCAATTGCGGGAACTGCAGCTTCAATTGGGCCGATTTTTCACTTTGCGGCCCGGAATTGAAGCCAGGCAGATAGATCAGAGAGTTTTTCAATTGGCCTCATTTTCAAGTGTACATCATGGCGGTAGAGACGCATGCTCTGCCGTCGCGATATGATAAAGCGCAAATGGATAGGATCTAGAGACTCAGGCGGATTAAAAGCGCTGCTCCAAGGCCATCCTCCGTACGGTATGGAACAAAAAGGCTGTTGCATCATTCGCGTGTGCGAACTTGGCTGCATGTAATTAAGTGAGGTAAACCCCCGGCTTTGCGGGGGTCACTTAATTGGGAGGGAAGCTTCTGGCTTGGCTCACGATCATTCCAGCTCTATGCGCGCCAGCACCGGGAAATGGTCGGAAGGGTAGCGCTGTCCATCCGAGTCAGTTAGCACTGCGTACTTCAATACCCGGATATTGGGGCCGAGAAAGATGTAGTCGATGAGCTGGATCGGTGCAAGGCCAAACTTGAAGTCGTTGAAAGTTGCCAAGGGGCCGTAGGCTGGTGTGACCGAAATGGTTCTGGCGTCGCGCATTGCAGTCTTCATGGCCAGGATTTGCTCAGTGTCAGGTGTCGAGTTGAAGTCGCCAAGCGCGATGACCGCATCGCCGGCCCCTTGGCTCTTCAGCCAGCGCAGCAACAGCTTGGCTGACTCGCGCCGTGCCACTTCTCCCTCGTGGTCGAAGTGTACTGACACTGCCAATAGCGTCTTGCCATTGGTTTTGTCCTGTAGGCGAACCCAAGTGGCCAGCCTGTTGCAGCAGCGTGTGTCCCAGCCCTTTGAAGGCAGGCCGGGTGTTTCGCTGAGCCAGAAGTCGCCGTGGGTGAGTAAGGCAAAGCGCGCGCTCCTGTAAAAGATTGCCGAGTGTTCTCCGGCGTTTTTGCCGTCGTCTCGTCCAACGTCTACATGCGTATACTCAGACAGTGCTTCGAGATCCTTAATCTGCTCTGGCAGGGCTTCCTGGGTACCGAACAGATCGAACTCATGATAGTGGATCAATGCCTTTACCGCTTCCCTGCGCAGCCCCCACACATTGGGGCCATCGTTGGGCGTGTTCAGTCGCAGGTTATAGGTGGCCACATTGATCGGCGCGTGGTCGCCGGCCAACGCAGCCGAAGCGGTCATCAACACCGACATTATCAGCGCGAGCAACCCCGTCAGGTTCAATCGTCCGTGACGCCTCATGACTGACCTGCGACGCAATGCTCGGCGATGAAATTGGCGTATGTGAACATCATTTATTATTACTTGAGTCATAGTTAAGTCCGATTACAGATAGGCACTTCTTTCCACATCATAAACCCCACGCTCGATACCAGCGCTGAGGTCAGATTGCCACCTGTCATGGATCACGGTTGCCAGACGAACGTTGCGATGCTCTTCGCGGGCAACGTGTATTGAAAGGTCCGTTCGGCGGCTCGAACCGAGAAATACCGACTTTCCGTGGTCGAGTTTGCGGCAATCAGTACCAGTGAATTGTCATCTGCATTCTGGAAGGCAACCGTATCCAGTTGCCCTGCCATCGTGCTGGAGTCGATGCGGCGCGCGCCCGGGCGAACGAAGCGGCTGGCGTGGGCGAGTGCGTAGTATTCGGCGTTGCGAGTAACCGCGCCGTTGGTTGAATTGATGGTAACCACACCGCGGCAGTCGTTGCAGCCACCGAGGTGCGGACCGTGGTTTTCGTCCAGCGCCAGGTTCCAGAACAGCACGCCCTTCGCCCAGCCGCGTGTGGAACCGATGATCAGATTGCGGGTGAGCCAGGTCAGCCCGTCATTCTTGATGGATTCCCATTCGCCACCGGAACATTCCGTTAAGTAGGTTTCCTTGTCCGGGTGGACATCGTGTACCGTTGTTTGCGCGTTTACATCGCCGCCGTAGCAGTGCCACGCTATGCCGCTGATGTAGCCGTTGGCCGTGGCATCGGCGAGTACCGTAAGGGGCGAACTGGGTTCGTCCCAGTTGTGATCCCAGTCCAGAATGCGTGTGCTCAAGCCACGTTGGGCCATGCGTGGGCCGATGTGCTGACCGACCAAGCGGGCACGGGCTGCCGATTCAATACGCATGCCAGGGTAGTCGGCCGGTTCGAAGTGCGGTTCGTTCTGCAGCGTGATGGCATAGATCGGCACGCCTTCTCCCGCATAGGCTTCGATGTAGCGCAGCATGTACTCGCTGAAGGCTTCGTAGGCCTCGGGACGCAGGCTGCCCTTGATGAGGCTATCGGTAGTCTTCATCCATCCCGGCGCGCTCCAAGGCGAGGCCATAATGTGAAGATTGGGGTTGAGCGCCAGAGCGCTCTTGACCAGCGGCAGCACTTCGGCTCGGTTGGCGTCGATGGAGAAGTGGTCTAGGGTCGGATCGGTCTGACCAACTGGGACGTCGTCGAAGCTGTAATGGGTGCGCGAGAAGTCGGAGGCGCCGATGGTCAGCCGGGTGAAGCTGAGACTAAGCCCGGGCGTGCTACCGAATAATTCTCGCAGCAGGGCTGCGCGTTGGTCCGCGTTCATTCTGTTTTGTATCAGCCACGCCGAGGCATCGGTGATGGCTGCGCCAAAACCGACCATTTCCTGGTGCCTTACCGACGGATCGACGTCGATGTTGGCCGACAGGGGGACTGCGTCAGTGAAGGAAACATCCGCTTCGCGCGAGAGTAGCTTGGCGCGGTCGGTGGTCGTCACCCAAACTTGCACCATCGGACCACTACCGCTGGTGGAAGGGCTTAGCCTCGATGTACCTGCCAGCGACCCGCAGGCTGTCATGACAAAAGTTGCCAGCAGGCAGATTATGGTTAGCCAGACTGGGCACGATGACATGGCATAAGGCCGAGGTCTTGACATTTTTCGCATTCCTTCTATCCAGGTTGGCTGTTGGCCGAGCAATGTGCTGCGATGAATTCGGCATGGGTCGGCATGACGGCGATGCATTTCCCGATAATGTTCTCAACGCCATCTAAAAAGTCGGTCAATTCATCTTCTTGCAGGTTGTTGGCCAAAGGTGAGTAGCTGCTTGGGCGGATGCCTTGACCGTGCAGAACCTGAAGCCAACTGTACTCGGAGAAAAGCTCGTTGTTTTCCCGGAGTATCCGGCCGTTGCCGCGATACAGATCGATCTTTTTCTGCAGCGTCGGTGGGATCGACATGTTCTGGCAGTATTGCCAGAAAGGTGTGTCGTTCCGCTCGGTGGCCTTGTAGTGGAGGATAATGAAATCGCGTATGCGTTCGTATTCGAACTCGGCTTGGGCATTGAATTCGTCGATATCGGCCCGGATGAAACCGTGATTGGGCAGGAAGCGTATGAGGCGGGCGATCATGGTCTGAATGAGGTGGATGCTGGTGGATTCCAGCGGCTCCAGAAAGCCGCTGGAGAGACCGATCGCGATGCAGTTCCGGTTCCACAGTTTGCGCCGCTTGCCGGTAACGTAGCGTATAGTTCTCGTCTCCACCAGCTGTTCGCTATCAAGGTTGCTGAGCAGTATGGAGGCAGCTTCGTCTTCGCTCATGAATTGGCTACTGAAGACATGCCCATTGCCTATCCGGTGTTGCAGCGGGATGCGCCATTGCCAGCCGGCGTCGTGTGCCGTTGAACGTGTATAAGGCAGCGGCGGCATGGTGGACGCGCAGGGCACGGCAATGGCCCGGTCGCAAGGCAACCAGTGGCTCCAGTCCTCAAAACCGGTCTTGAGTGTCTGCTCGATCAGCAGGCCGCGCATTCCGGAGCAATCTATAAACAGGTCACCGTTAATCCGCTCCCCACTCTCAAGCACCAACTCGTCAATGTGGCCATCCGGTTCACGTTGTGTTACGCCAACGATCTTGCCTTCCGTCCGCTGCACCCCGCGGGCCTCGCTGTAGGTGCGCAGATAACGTGCGTAAAGCGAAGCATCAAAATGGAACGCATGGGCGATATCGCCCATCGGGGAGCCGGGCATGTCGGTCACCGCACGCATGCATTTGGCTTGGCTCGACGCCATGGCGTTGATCGAGTATTTTTCCAGTGCGGAGGCCTTGCCGGCCAGATATTGACGCAGCCAGTAATGGTCGAAGGGGACGCCCTTGAGGTCATGTCCGAGCCGGCCGAAGGCATGTATATAGGAGGCACCCATCCGGTGCCAGTTGACGAACTCGATTCCCAGCTTGAACGTGCCCTGGGTGTTCCTGAGGAAATCGTCCTCGTCGATCCCCAGTGCCTTGTTGAAATCCCGAATGGGCGGGATGGTCGCTTCGCCCACGCCGATGATGGCGATCTCGTCGGACTCGATCAGGCGGATCGAGTATTCGCGATGCAAGGTCTTGGCCAACGCTGCTGCGGTCATCCAGCCCGCGGTGCCGCCGCCGACAATCACGATGCGTCTGATGCTGCTCATGAGGGGATCCTTTCTTTATTAAGATACGAGTTCAAACGTATTGCGGGGGGCCGCCGGAGCGGCGAAACCGCATAGGGAAACAAGAGGCGTGGTTTTCCAGCAATTCTTTCGGCTGCAATGTTAGACCACATACCTTAACTCGTTGAGTTGGTTTGGACTCTTTAGCAATTTGTTTGGGCCTGCAGTCTGCAGTTCCTCTATGGAGCCATGGCCCCATAGAACGCCAATTGCCCCCAGCCCATTTGCTCTTGCGGCTTCAATGTCGACAGCACGGTCTCCGATCATGATAGAGGCTTCGCAAATGCTGCCGCTGGATAGCAATTCAGCAAGTTGCTGCTTCTTGTGAATCCCAATTCCGCCCCCGTTGAGGAAGTGAAAATGCTCTCGTAGCCCAAACAGGCGAAGAATGTTCTCAGCAAAGTTTACGGGCTTTGAAGTGCATAGGCCGATAGGTACGCCGGCAGAGGCGAGGGCGTTCAGGGCTTCAGGGATGCCTTCGTAAAGTGTATTTTCGGAGTACCCGATTGCAGCATAGCGCTCTCGGTATTTCGCCATCAGGTTGGCTATGCGCTCCGGCGCTGAATTCCCAGTGATTGCACCAAAGGAAATATCCAATGGTGGTCCAATGAATTGAGGCACTTCGTTCTCAGAGATAGTTGGATACCCATAGTGTTGCAGGGCATAGTTTATTGAGCGCTCAATCCCGACGGCTGGATCGCTGATGGTGCCATCGAGGTCAAAGATAAGAAAAGGGCGAGTCTTCATGCGGTCTGATAGAGCTAGAGTCGCTGTTCCCCGGCCTGGTCGAAGAGCGAGGCCTTGGAGCCGTCGATATCGAAGCGTACCGGCTGATCGGGACGGTACTCGATCACTCCGTGGACGATGCTGGAGATCATGTTGCCGCAACAATCAATCCACACGATCTGGTGGTTGCCCATCGGCTCGACGAGGCAAATAACGCCTTGCAGGCTGCCCTGTGGCACGATGCGGATGTGCTCCGGGCGGATGCCGAGGGTGACGGCCCGTCCTGCGGTCGGTGGCTGGCGGAAAGCATAACCTGACAGATCCAGGTTGAGCGGCATTGCAACGAAAGCCGTGGTTCCTGCAGTTACAGCCAGCTTGCCGTTGATAAAATTCATGCCCGGCGTGCCCAGAAATCCTGCAACGAACAGGTTTTCGGGTTTTTCATAGACTTCGCTCGGTGCGCCAATCTGCAGGATGCAGCCGTTGCGCATGACGACGATGCGGTTGGCCAGGGTCATCGCATCGACCTGGTCATGCGTCACGTAGATCATCGTCGAGCGCAAGCGCTTGTGCAGCAGCTTCAGTTCGCGGCGCAGCTCGGTACGCAGCTTGGCGTCGAGGTTGGAGAGTGGCTCGTCGAACAGGAATACGCCGGCTTCGCGTACCAGAGCGCGACCGATGGCGACGCGCTGGCACTGGCCGCCCGATAGCTGAGAGGGCTTGCGTTTGAGTAGCGGTTCCAGGTGCAGGATTTCCGCCGCCTGCCGTACCCGATGCTCGATTTCGGCAGCCGGCATGCCCTTGATGCGCAGGGCGAAAGACATGTTACGTTCCACCGTCATGGTGGGGTACAGGGCGTATGACTGGAACACCATGCCAATGTTGCGCTGGCTCGGGTCGGCCCAGGTCATGTCCTGTCCGCCGATCTCGATGGTACCGTCAGCTACCTCGTTCAGGCCGGCAATGCTGTGCAGCAGGGTGGATTTGCCGCAGCCAGAGGGGCCGAGCAGTACCAGGAATTCGCCCTCAGTCACGTCGAGATCCAGGTTGTTGATGATCTCGTTGTCGCCGAGACTGACGCTGAGATTGCGAATACTGACGTTGGCCATTGTTACCCCTTGACTGCGCCGGCGGCGATGCCGCGCACGAACCAGCGCCCGGAAATGAAATAGATCGTCAGCGGCGCCAGCGAGGTGAGGATGGTCGCCGCCATGTTGACGTTATAGAGCCTGACCCCGGTCGTGGTGTTGATGACGTTATTGAGCTGCACCGTCATCGGCAGGTTGTCGCGTCCGGCGAATACCAGGCCCAGGATGTAATCGTTCCAGACGCCGGTCACCTGCATGATGGTGGCGACGATGATGATGGGAACCGACATGGGCAGCATCAGCTGGAAGAAAATGCGCAGGAATCCACCGCCATCGATGCGCGCCGCCTTGAACAGCTCCTGCGGAATCGAAGCATAGTAGTTGCGGAACAGCAATGTCATTACCGGCATGCTGAACACCAGGTGGACCAGCACGATGCCGGGCAAGGAGCTGAATAGGCCAAGCATGGCGAGGATGCGCACCAGCGGAAACATCATCACCTGCACGGGAATGAAGGCGCCCATCATGAGGACGGCAAACAGCAGGTTGGCGCCGCGGGGACGCCAGAAAGACAGGGCATAACCGTTGAGCGCGCCGAACAGGATAGGCAGGATGGTGCTGGGGATGGTAATGGCCAGCGAGTTCAGGAAGCCGCCGCGGATGCCCTCGCAGGCGACGCCGGTGCAGGCCGAACTCCAGGCCGCCCGCCAAGGCTCGATGGTGAAGCTGATTGGCAGGGCAAAGATGTTGCCGAGTTGAATCTCCTCCATGCTCTTTACTGAGGTGACCAGCATGATGTACAGCGGCAGCACGAAGAAGGCGGCGGCAGAGATCAGAAACGCATAGACCCCGATCCGTGCCGGGCTTGGCAGCTTGCGGATGCGCAGCGTCGCGGCGGTGGAGTGGCTCATGCGCCCTCCCTGTAGCCGGTCGCATGGCTGCGGGCGTAGAGGTATGGTGCGACCAGGGCCAGCACGGTAAGCAGCATGACGACGGAACCGGCAGAGGCCAGCGCGATGTTCGCGCGGCCGAACAGGTGATCCATGATGAACTTGGTCGGCACTTCGGTGGCGATGCCGGGGCCGCCTTGGGTCATCGCCACCACCGCGTCGAACAGCTTGATGACGGCGGTGGACAGCAGCACGAAGGCGGTCGCCACCGAAGGGCCCAGCATGGGCAACATGATCGAGACATAGACGCGCCATGCCGGAATGCCATCGATGCGCGCGGATTTCCAGATTTCCCCGTCAATGCCGCGCAGGCCGGCCAGCATCAGGGCCATCACCAAGCCGGAAGCCTGCCACACCGTGGCGATTATGATGGTGTAGATGGCCATATCCTGATCGGCGATCCAGTCGAATCTGAAATCGGCGAAGCCGGCTTTTCGCACCGCGTGCTGGATGCCGGCCTCGGGGTTGAGCATCCATTGCCAGGCCAGGCCGGTGGCGACGAACGACATGGCGTAGGGATAGAGGAAGATGGTGCGAAGCACGCCCTCCCCCTTGACCTTCTGGTCGATGAACACCGCCAGCAGGAAGCCGATGAGCATGGTGGCCGCGATGAACAGTACGCCGTAGACGGCGAGGTTGTGCAGGGAGAGCAGCCAGCGATCGTTGCCGAACAGGCGCAGATATTGGGTCAAGCCGACGAAATCGTTGGTCGGGAAGGTGCGCGAACTGCTGACGGAAATCTTCAGCGTCCACAGCACCGTGCCGAGATAGCCCACCACGACGATCAGCGCCATGGGCAGCAAGGCGGCCCAGGAGGTCGCCTGTTTTTTCCAGTGGTTTGGCTTGGTTTTCATGAGCCTAATGGTTTAGTCAGGCCGAACTTCTATTTTTGGATTTTTGGACTTGCAGAAGAAAATAAATGGAAGCGCAAAGAGGCCGAGAAACACGCCATATGTGCCCCACTTAACAGGATTGCACCCCCTGGCCTTCGCAATGTAATGGCACGCGATAGCCGAAGGAATGATGGTTATTCCGTAAAAAGTTATAAATGGATCCATTTTTCCTTGATATCTAAACGATAGGTTAAGTGGCGTGCCGCTTGGTAAGCCAGTCCTACGACCACGCCAGCAAGCACCAACTTTCAACCTAGTTATTCAGCGCCGCCGCAATATCCCGCTGCACTTTCTCCACCGGGACGCTGGTGTTCCAGTACGCCGTCAGGATGTCGGTCAATGCGCCGTTCTGGTCCGGCGTCATGAACACCTCGCCATTGCCGACCTGGCGCGATTTGTCCTTCATGATGGCGAGGCCCTGCTGGGCGCACAGGTCCAGTTTCGAGGCATCCACGTCGGTGCGTATGGGAATGGAGCCCTTGCGGCTGTTGAACGCGATCTGGGTTGCGGGTGCTGTGGCTACGGCGGCCAGCAGTTTCTGGGCCTTGATCGCTTCCGGGTTGCTGGTTTTCGGGAATACCAGCACATCGCCCTGGATGATGTAGGGCGAATTGGGGCCGAATCCCGCGATGCAGCCGAAGTCGATGCCGGGGTTCTGTTTCGCCAGCGAGAATTCGCCCTTGGCCCAGTCGCCCATGATCTGCACGCCGGCCTTGCCGGTGATCAGCATGGCGGTGGCGTCGTTCCAGTTGCGCCCGGGCGCGCCGGCATCGGTGTAGGCGCGCAGGCGCTTGTAGGCGGTCAGCACCTGCTTGAATGCCGGGGAGTTGATGGTCGCCTTGTCATGGTCGCGGAACACCTTGAGGTAAAGGTCCTTGCCGCCGACATTCGCCAGCATGGCGGTGAACAGGATGCTCTCCTGCCAGCCTTGACCGCCATGCGCCAGCGGGACCAGGCCGGCGGCCTTGAGCTTGTTGAGCGCTGCGAACAGTTCGTCCACCGATTTCGGCTCGCTGGCGATGCCGGCTTTCTTGAAAGCCGGCTTGGAGTACCAGATCCAGGTGGGCATGTGGATGTTCACGGGGGCGGCGTAGTAGTGCCCGTTGACCTTGATGACCTTGAGTACGGTCTCCGGCAGGAACTTATCCCAGCCGTCCCGGATGGCGACTTCGTCGACATTGTTGAGCATGTCCTGCTCGATCAGGTCCAGGAATTGGCGGGAGGTATTGAACTGGGCGGCGACGGGCGGGTTGCCGCCGACGATGCGGTTGATCGTTACCGAGCGCGCTTGTTCGCCCAAGGCGACCGCGGTGTCCACCCAGATGCCGCCAGCCGCCTTGTAGGCGTCAGCCAGAGACCGCACCGCAGCCGATTCGCCGCCGGCGGTCCACCAGTGAATTACCTCTGCTTTAGGAGGTGCAGCTTGTGCCGAGGCGCCAAATCCCAGCATGCAGGTCACGGCCAAAATGTGCCTGGTTATTCTGAACATTACCAATCCCCCCTCGATCTGTCACGAGCCCATGCAAGTCTGTCTCGCCAGGCCTTATTATTAGCATTTACAGCGGTTGTACCAAGGTGTTGCTGGACGCACTCCGTTTAGTGTACATGTCGGCGTACTTGAGGCCAAAGAACAGAATGAAGCCGTAGCAGGCCGCAGGCAGAAAGAACGACCAGCGCAGACCTACGGTATCCGCCAGAAAACCTTGCATGAACGGCACGATGGCGCCGCCTACGATAGCCATGCACAGCAGGCCGGAGCCCTGGCCGGTCAGCTTGCCCAGACGGTTCAGCGCCATGCTGAAAATGGTCGGGAACATGATGGAGTTGCACAGGCCAACGGCGATGATGCTCCACATCGCAACCTGGCCTCCGCTAAAGATGGCGGTCAGGATGAGCAGGATGGAGAAAGTGGCATTGAATGCCAGGGTTTTTCCGGGGCTGACTCGTCGCATCACGGCAAAGCCGATGAATCGCCCTACCATGGCGCCACCCCAGTAGTAACTGACGTAATGGGCTGCTGCGGCGGGGGCTAGGCCGGCGACGTGTTCCTCGCCGAAGAAGTTGATCAGCAGGCTGCCGATGCTCACTTCGGCGCCGACATACAGAAAAATGCCGATAGTCCCCAGCACCAGGTTATGGTGGGACAGCAATGGTTTGGCGTTGCCATGGGCAGGGCTGTCCGGCGTGAGCTTGTCGTGGTCGACCTTGGGCAGTTTGGCCATGGCGAACATGACTGCCAGCGCCAGCAGTGCCAGACTCAGCGCCAGATAGGGGCCCTGTACGGTAGCGGCTTCCTTGGCCCGGTAGATCGCCAGTTCGGCTTCGGGCAGTGCGGCAATTTGCGTGGCGGTCAGGAGCGTGCCGGTCAGGATCAGGATGCCGCCTACGGTCGGGCCGACGGTGGTGCCCAGCGAGTTGAATGCCTGGGTCAGGGTCAGGCGGCTGGAGGCCGTATGCGCATCGCCGAGGGCGGTGACATAGGGGTTGGCCGCCACCTGCAGAATAGTGATGCCGGATGCCAGCACGAAGAATGCGACGAGAAACAGCATGTACCCGCTCGTCGATGCCGGGTAGAACATGGCACAACCCGCGGCGGCAATGGTCAGCCCGATCACCGCGCCGCTCTGGTAACCAACCCTGCGGATCAGCACGCCGGCCGGCAGCGAGATGACGAAATAGGCGCCGAAAAAGCAGAACTGCACCAGCATGGCCTGCATGTAATTCAGTGTGTAGATGGATTTCAGATGCGGGATCAGCACGTCGTTCAGCGAGGTCAACAGCCCCCACATGAAGAACAGTGACGTTACGATAATGAGCGGAGCCGTGCTGCTAACACCTCCGCTAGATGCTGGTTCAGCCGCCGACGTGTGCGGAATATTTGTCATGATGATCCTCGTGAAGTAATTCTAACCACAGGGCAAAAACGCAAAAACTGTACCTTGGCTTACCCCGGTCAATGAGTGGCAGTGGCTAGGGAGGTCAGTCCGGGAGAGGGCAACTTTACCCCCTTCCTTTCATTTAAGTCACCCACTAGCAAAGCGCGCTTGGAAACGTTACCATAATATCCTGTGAATTACATCAAGTTTCAGGGAGGCAGGGAAATGTCGACGATCAAATGCACGGATAGGCGCCCGTCCCGGGAGCATGAAATTTCTGCGTGTGCCCTCCAGGCTGGTCGACGCGGATTGATTCCGTCCGTCGAATTTGGTGTTCCTTGATATGACCGACATTTGCCTCCCAATTCGTCTTGTCGCCGATATTGGAGGAACGCATGCCCGTTTCGCTCTTTTGGATGCAGATGGGAAGCCTGCCTTGGTCCAGGTGTTGAAATGTGCCGATTACCCCGATATTGGGGCCGCCATCACGACTTATTTGGCGAGGGTGGGAGACATCAAACCGGTGGCGGCAGTCATTGCCATCGCCAATCCGGTGACTGGCGACCATGTCGCCATGACAAACCACCACTGGTCATTCTCAACGCAAGCGCTGCAGGCGCGACTTGGGTTGGAGAGCCTGCTCGTAGTCAATGATTTTGCCGCGCTGGCAATGTCGCTTCCTTCTCTGGCGCAGCATGAGTTGGTGCAGATTGGAGGCGGAGTTGCAGTACCAGATGAGCCGGTCGGGGTGATCGGGCCGGGCACGGGGTTGGGTGTGGCTGGGCTGGTCAAAGCGGGGGCTTTCTGGCAACCTTTGGCCGGTGAAGGCGGGCACGTCACACTTGCAGCTGCCAACGATTTTGAATCGGATATCATTTTGGCGCTACGTCATCGATTTGGGCACGTTTCGGCCGAGCGCATTCTCTCTGGCCCAGGGCTCTCAATCCTGCGGGAAACTGTCGGGGCACTGCTTCAGGAAGCGGTGGAGCCGATTTCTTCGGCAGAAATCACCCACCGAGCCATTGATGGCGAGGATGCTCTGTGTGTCGAGACTGTTACGGTTTTTTGTGCCATGTTGGGAACGGTGGCGGGTAACCTCGCCCTTACATTGGGTGCGCGAGGTGGCATTTACCTGAGTGGCGGCATTTTACCGCAATTGGGCGCATTCCTCGCACAGTCCCCATTTCGTTCCAGGTTCGAGGAAAAAGGGCGTTTTGCCAGCTACCTCGCTGGCATCCCGTGTTATGTCATCCACGCTGACCAGCCGGCATTGATCGGAGCCAGCCGCTATTTTGAATATTGCGAAGGAGCGAATTAGCATGAATTTTGCGCAACAGCAAAGAAACCCTGGGAAACACCTGATGGGGATAACGTTTGTTGCTGCTTTCCACGTCTTGATTGTGTGGGCGTTGCTGACGGGGCTTGCTCAAAAGGTCGTTGAGGTGGTGAAAGTGCCCCTGGAAACCAAGATCATCCAGGAAATCAAACCGCCTCCGCCACCCGCTCCGCCTCCGCCCTCACCCAAGCTGGCCGCTCCGCCTCCGCCGTTCATTCCGCCGCCCGATATTGTGGTGGCCACGCCGCCGCCCGCCAATACCATCCGGGTGACAACGTCGGTGGCGCCGCCCGAGCCGGTGACCATGGTGCCGACAGCACCGCCTTCACCAACCTCTGTGACACCGGTGGCGGCTCCAAGTGCATCTTCCGCGCCAAGAGAGCCGGTCCGCATTGCGCCCGTGATCGATGCCAAGCAGGCTTGCGAAGAGCCCGAGTATCCCTCGGCGTCACGGCGCAACGAAGAGCAGGGTACGGTAGTGCTTCGTTTTCTTATCGATGTCGATGGCCGAGTGATCGACAGCAAGATTGCAACCTCAAGTGGCTTCAGTCGTCTCGACCGGGCTGCAAGAGACACCCTTTCCCATTGCGTTTTCAAGCCTGGTACCCTCGATGGGAAGCCCGAACAGTCCTGGGCGAACATCAGGTACACCTGGCATCTTAATTAACCATAATCAACCGAACCAAGGAGACACCATGTTCATCGTTAAACGCAGAGCCGGTTTGTGGGCCATCTTTTTCATCGCGCTCGTGTCCGCTGCCGCACTCTTCTCGCCATCGACGATTGCGTTTGCAGCCGATCCGGCAGGTGTCGAAGCTGTGGCTGCGGCGCCTGTCGTGGCCGCCGCAACCGAAAAAGTGGCCAACCCCTACGGACTGGATGCGCTCTGGAAAACCGGCGACTTCGTTGCCAAAGGGACGCTGATGATCCTTGTTGTGATGTCCATGGGCAGCTGGTACATCATCGTGATCAAGTTCTTCGAGCAGTTCAAGCTGTTGCGTCAGGCGCGCGCCATTACGGATGACTTCTGGAATGCGGGCGTGCAGGGCGGGCTGAAACTGCTGGAGGCAGGGAGCGCTTTCGGGTTCATTGCGGAAAGTTCCCTGAAGGCCAGCAACCATCACGGCGGCAAGCTGGCGGAAAGCGTTGATCACAATACCTGGTTGGTCATGAATATCCAGCGCAGCACCGAGAACGTGCAGAATCGGCTGCAGGATGGTCTGGCATTCCTTGCGACCGTGGGCTCCACCGCGCCGTTTGTCGGGCTATTCGGCACGGTGTGGGGAATCTATCACGCGCTGACCGCAATCGGCATTGCCGGTCAGGCCTCCATCGACAAGGTGGCAGGCCCCGTAGGCGAGGCGTTGATCATGACGGCCATCGGTCTGGCAGTGGCCGTGCCGGCCGTGCTTGGCTACAACTGGCTGGTGCGCAGGAACAAACTGGCGATGGAGAAGGTGCGCGCCTTCGGTGCCGAAATTCACGCAGTTCTCATGGGCGCAAGCGGCAAGGCGGGCTGATCATGGGCATGAATATCGGCACGACTGATGGGGGTGATGAGGACGAGGTGGTCTCGGCCATCAACACCACCCCGCTGGTGGATGTGATGCTGGTGCTCCTGATCATTTTCCTGATCACCATTCCGGTGGTCAGGCAGTCGGTGCAGGTGGAGCTTCCCAAGGAAACCAACACCGTCACGGTGACCAAACCGGAGAACGTGCTGCTGTCGGTAAGCCGTGAAGGAGAAGTGTTCTGGAACACCCTGCTGATGGAGAGCAACGATGCGTTGCTGTCGCGGCTGAAACAGGTCGCGGTTCAGAAACCGCAGCCCGAGGTTCATATCCGGGGAGACATGAACGCCCGTTATGAAGCCATCGGCAGGGTGGTATTTGCTTGCCAGCGCGCGGGGATCGTCAAGGTGGGCTTCATTACCGAGCCGCCAGCACGGAATTGAAGGGCCTTTGGGGAAGCGCGAGCCATTAAGGAAAGGAAAATATCATGGCCATGAATGTTGGCACAAACAGTTCCGGGGATGCGGACGTGATGGTGGATATCAATACGACCCCCCTCATCGACGTGATGTTGGTGTTGCTCATCATGTTGATTATCACCATCCCGATCCAGACCCACGCGGTCAAGCTCAATATGCCGGTCGGCAATCCGCCGCCGCCTTCGACGCCCCCGACAGTGGTTCAGATTGACGTCGATTTCGATGGCACGATCATCTGGAACGGTGAGACCATTCCAGATCGCGCCCAGCTGGAAGAGCATTTCAAGCAGGTGGTCGACCAGCCTGATCAGCCGGAAGTGCATCTGCGGCCGAACAAGCTGGTGACCTACAAGTTTGTTGCCATGGTGATGGCGACCGCGCAACGCCTCGGGGTGGCCAAGATTGGCCTCGTTGGCAACGAGCAATTCGTCAAATAGGACGTCGGGAATGAAACGTATCCAACTTACCTGCATGGGGTTGCTCCTCAACGCCACGCTTCTTTTTTGCGGGATTGCCTATGCCGATGACACCCTTCGGCCTGAAATAGGCAAACCGATGCTGGCTGCCCAGGAGCTGGTCAAGGCGCAGAAATACAAAGAAGCCCTAGCCAGGATCCGGGAGGCCGATGCCGTGCCCAACCACACGCCTTACGAGAGCTTCATCATTGACCGCATGCGTGCCGCTGCCGCGTCTGGAGCCGGCGATACGGAGACGGCTGCGAAATCCTTCGAGGCCGTGATCAACTCGGGGAAGTTGTCGTCAGCGGATCATCTAAAAATGATTGAGGCATTGGCCGGCACGTACTACCGCGCCAAAGACTATCCCCGTGCAATCAGCTGGATTCAGGCATACATGAAGAACGGCGGGGCTGATCCGCAGATGCGGTTGCTCCTCGTTCAATCCATGTATCTCGGGGGGAATGCTGCGGCCGCATCCAGGGAGCTTGCGCCGATGATTGCCGCGGAAGAGCGGGCGGGTAACATTCCGGCGGAAAACATGCTTCTGCTGCAGAGCAGTTGCCAGCAGAAGGCCAATGATGCCGCCGGATATTTGGACACCTTGGAACGTTTGGTTAAATACTATCCAAAAACGGAATACTGGGCGGACATCATCGGTCGCGTCCAGAGCAAGCCCGGCTTCTCCGATCGTTTGCTGCTCGACGTATATCGACTGCAACATGCCAGTGGCAATCTCAAGGATGGGAACGCCTATGTGGAGTTTGCGCAGTTAGCCATACAGGAAGGCTTTCCGTCTGAAGCCAAGAAAATCGTCAGCGAGGGCTTCGATAAGAAGCTGTTGGGCGTAGGCAGCGATGCTCAGCGGCACAATCGGCTGCGCGACCTTGCCAATCGTCTTGCAGCCGAAGATCGTGCCGCGCTTGATAAGAAAGACAAGATGGTGGAGAAGGACGCGAGCCTGCTGGTCAATAATGGCTACGCTTATGTGACTTGTGGCGAGGTGGAAAAAGGCATTGCTTTGATTGAGAAAGGTGTAGGAAAAGGCGGGTTGAAACGGCCGGATGATGCCACGCTGCACCTGGGTCTTGCCTATCTCCAGGCTGGCAACAAGGCCAGGGCGACGCAAGTCCTCAGAACCTCATCGCACGGCGGCGGTGGCGTCGGAGATATCGCCAGGCTTTGGATGTTGCTGGCGCATCTTGAATAGCGGAAACGCCGGGCAAGCGACAAGATCCTAGTACAGTGAGTTCGGCGGAAATCTTTCTGATCGCAATGGCGATCATTTTCTCGGTGCCGTACCTGATTTGGCGAACGGGGCGAACCGACCATTACGCCCCGCTTGTTGTCGTCCAGATCATCACTGGCGTTCTGCTCGGGCCCGGCATAATTGGCCGCGCTTTCCCCGACTACTACAGCTTTGTTTTTACCCCTGTCGTCGTTCAATCCTTGAATGGGGTGGCCTGGTGGGCAGTGATGCTCTTCGTCTGCATCGCAGGCGTGGAACTTGACCTAAAAAAAGCCTGGATACACCGCAGGGAAAGCACGATCACTGCTGGGCTGGCATTAAGCGTGCCGTTGCTACTGGGCGGTCTTGCCGCGATGGGCTTGTTGATGTTCGACGGCTGGATTGGCACCAAAGCCCTTGATTGGCAATTCGTGCTGGGGGTCGGCATGGCGTGTGCAGTCACGGCGCTCCCGATACTCATCCTGCTGATGGAAAAGCTGGACATGCTGCGCCAGCCTATCGGTCAGCGCATCCTGTGCTACGCTAGCCTGGACGATGTGGCGATATGGGGGGTGTTGGCGCTCATCCTCATGGACTGGCATCGCATCGGTACACAGGCGGTTTTCATTCCAGCCTTTGCCATTGCCGGTGGCCTTTTTCGCCGGTTGATGCCCCGGCTGGCGCCACAGGATCGCTGGTATTTTGCGCTGATCTGGCTGATCGCTTGTGCGCTGGGCGCAGATCTGGCCGGCCTGCATTTCATGGTCGGGGCGTTTCTGGCGGGCGCGGTCATGGAAGCCGGGTGGTTCGATCAGGAGCAGTTGGATTTGCTGCGCTTCCATGTGCTGTTGGTTCTCATGCCCGTCTTCTTTCTGAGCACCGGATTGCGGACCGGATGGTCGCTTGGGGGAGGGGTGGTCATCCTTGCGGCGCTGGTGCTGCTGGTTGCGTCAGTCAGCGGAAAGCTGGTCGGAATCCGCATTGCCGGCAAGGTGCTGGGCTGGCCTCCCGGAGAGGCCAGCCTCATCGGCTGGCTATTGCAAACCAAGGCACTGATCATGATTATTTTTGCCAATATCCTGCTCGACAAAAATATCATTTCTGGCGACACATTTACGGCGTTGCTGTTGATGGCGGTCGCCAGTACCATGTTGACTGTGCCGATGGCCGCACCAAAACTTGCACGACTGAAATAGTGCCAAGGTGAATCGCAGGTCCGCTTATTCGGGTGCTACGCCGCGCCTGTGCTTCAAAAGCCTGTTATAGAGTTGTGGGTTTGCGTAAGTTTCGATCCAGACGTCGTGTCCTCGTCCTGGATATGCCGTCAGTTGTGCCTCCCCGCCGCAAACCTGTAGTCGCTCCAGCGCATCGCCGAGTAGCGCATCAAGAACGTCGATATCCCAGTCGTCATCCAGGGGACGTTGGGCGAAATCACGATGAAGTGGAAATCGCGTCTTGTTTCAAGCAGCTTGGGTAACCCTTTTCAAAATACACGAGCACGAGCGAAGCTTTACAACCGCACCCCGACGGGTTGTTCAAAAAAAACTTTAAAACCACGTTGACAACGGCGTGATGGTGATATAGTCTCTGCAAAGTGGTAACGTTTCCACTTGGTGTGGGGCGACTCAAAAAAATAATTGTGGGGGTGTGGCGCGGGAGTACGGCACACCTTGAAAATGAAGATAAAGAGGAGATGTTCATGAGCAAGCCTACCAAACGCCGCCCACAGGTCGTGGATTCGCGTTTTCCCTCATTTAAATTGCGGCCCATTGCAGCGACCTGCTCAATGCTGTTGATCGCGACCGCATCGTATGCGCAAGAAGCTGCCGAAGCCGGTACGGCGGATGCCGGTGACAACATGGAAACTGTCGTGGTGACAGGCCTGCGGCACAGTATCGAAAGTTCCGTTGCTGCCAAGCATGACTCGAACTCGATCATTGAAATGGTGACGTCGGAAGACATCGGCAAGCTCCCTGACGTCAGTATTGCAGAAAACCTAGCGCGCCTGCCTGGGTTGACGGCGCAGCGTGTTGACGGCCGAGCGCAGGTTATTTCCATTCGCGGTATGGCACCTAAGTACGGAGTCACGTTGCTGAATGGCCGTGAGATGGTCAGTACCGGTGATAATCGCTCTGTGGAATATGACCAGTTCCCCTCCGAGTTGATTAACTCTGCCACTGTTTACAAAACCCCGGATGCTTCCTTGAGTGCCATGGGATTGTCAGGTACGGTGAATCTGAAATCGGTTCGCCCGCTGGACTTCAATGAGAGAAAAGTCAATTTAAGTGTTCGCGGGGAACGCAATTCCAACGGCGAACTGATAGACGGTTCAGATGCGTACGGCAACCGCATCAGCGCTTCCTACATCGACCAGTTTGCTGATAACACGGTTGGGGTTGCGCTCGGTTACGCCCGACTCGACAATCCGGGACAGGAAAAGTATTACAAATCCTGGTGGTGGGCTGATACGGGAAAGTGGGGTAGCCAGATTCCGGGTCTTCCGGCGGGTACGACGGCTCTTCAAGGTTTTGAAGCCGGCGCAAACTCGATTGATCGTGTGCGCAACGGCTTGATGGGTGTGTTTGAATTCAAGCCCAACAAGGACTTCCACAGCATGGTCGATCTCTATTACACGAGGTTCGATCAGGACTGGATGCAGTCGGAGTTGCAGGCTGAGCCCAACACGTGGAATGGCACCACCTACACCAACCCCATTTTTACGCAGGTAAGCGGGAATAATGTCGCGGCAGGAGGTACGATTGCGACGAATTTTGCACGGTTTCTCGGCCGTCACAACGATCGTAAGGACGACGTTTTTGCAATCGGTTGGAATAACGAGTACAAGCGCGACAAGTGGACCTTTGGTGCTGACCTCGGTTACTCAAAGGCCAAAAGGCATGAACAGAATGGAGAGTTGACAGCCCTGACAACGGGCCCGGTGACATTCAATAATGCTACGATTGCTACAGACGTAGATAGACGGCCGTCGTTTAATCCGGTGCAGAATCTGGCTGACCCAGCCTTTGTCTTTTTGACCCAGCAGTGGGGGCGGGGTGGTCGCAATACTACGACCAAGGTCGATGATGAGATGAAAACGCTGCGTTTTTCAGTCAAGCGTGATTTTGATGCCTTCATCAGCAGCCTTGAGGGCGGGATCAATTACTCCGACCGTAGCAAGGACATGAAAAAGACGGAAGTTTATTACATGCTGAAGGGTGGCGTGCCGGTGCCTATTTCGGCTAATCTGCTGAAGTCGCCTACGTCTCTGGGTTTTGTCGGTGTTCCAAAGATTCTAACCTGGGACTTTAACGGCGTGCTCAACAAGTACTACGATACCACTGCGCCACAGGCGTTAAGTGATTCGCCTGGCCGGGTCTGGGGTGTGCATGAGAAGGTCACGACCTATTACGGAAAGGCCGATATCGACATCGATGCCAGGGTGCCGATCCGCGGGAACATGGGGATCCAGATCGTACACGCGGACCAGCAATCGACAGGGCTGATCTGGGATGGCACGAAGCTGACCCCTATGTCGGGCGGCAAGACGCGTACGGATGTGCTGCCCAGTCTGAATCTGATATTCGATCTGGGCAATATTGTCAAAAAGGGCACCATTGTTCGCTTTGGTGCAGCCAAGGAAATGGCACGTCCGAACATGGAAGACATGCGGGCCGGCTTCTCTGGCGTATCCGTGAGCGCTCCTCCCTTTTCTCGATGGTCTGCAAGCGGCGGCAATCCTACCCTGGATCCGTGGATTGCCTATGCTTACGACCTGTCCCTTGAGAAATATTTCGGCAAACGTAGCTACGTTGGCGCGGCGTTCTTCGTCAAGGAGCTGCAGTCGTTTGTCTTCAAGCAAACGATTGACTATAACTTCGCGGGCTTCCCCAACCCAACAACCAATACCCCTGCTTCGAATATCGGCGACCTGACTACGCAGGCGAATGGGGCTGGCGGGTTCGTGCATGGTCAGGAATATAGTGCGGCGCTGGATGCGGGACTGATCAACCCTTCACTGGACGGCGTAGGCTTTATCGGCAGTTTGTCTCATACCACTAGTACTCTGCACGAAGCCAATAACGTGAACAATTCACTGGAAGGGCTGTCCGGTATCGTCAGGAATCTGACTTTCTACTACGAGAAGCATGGCTTCTCGGCGCGGATCAGCGAACGTTTCCGTTCCAAATTCATGGCCACGGTGCGCAATCAGTTCGGGGACAACTCCTTCAGCGCCATCGAATCGGAAAAGATTGTGGATCTTCAGCTCGGCTACGCGTTTGAAAATGGTCCCTACAAGGGATTGTCTATCCTGTTCCAGGTTAACAACTTGACGGACGAGCCGTACGAGACCTCAATCAGCTCCGCAACAAACGGGAAACTCATGCTGCCAGAGCGCAACAACACTTTTGGTCGTCAGTTCCTGCTTGGAGCTACTTATAAGTTCTAAGGCTTTATCCTCCATGCTGTAGTGGAATCTTGCCCTGCCGGTTTCCGGCAGGGCTTTTTATCGAATTTAACCCGGGTTCATGTTATGGGAACGCTTCACCATGCAGTAGCAACAAGTGTTTTATGTATTTGCTCAGGACTTGTCTTGAACGGGTGTGCGGGAGGAGTAAGTAATCTGCGTGCTGAACAGCTATCACCTCTGGCTGACTGGCCGAAGATCCATAGTGTCGTTCACCGTGATGGTGAAATGGAATCACGAATCCAGCAAATGGTCGCGGGCATGAGCCTGCAGCAGAAAATCGGACAGATGACACAGCCTGAAATCAAATCCATTACGCCAGCCGAGGTTTCAAAGTACTACATAGGGTCAGTATTGAACGGGGGCGGTTCCTGGCCGAATGGCGACAAACATGCATCGGTTTCTGCATGGCTGGACCTGGCTGACCGCTACTACGAGGCATCAATGTCTACCGACATGCCGATCAAGGTTCCGGTGATTTGGGGAGTCGATGCAGTCCATGGGCACAACAATGTGTTCGGAGCGACTATATTTCCTCATAACATCGGCTTGGGCGCCGCCCATGACGCCTCCTTGGTAAAGGATATTGGCGCCGCTACAGGCAAGGCGGTACGAGCCACGGGGATCAATTGGGTATTTGCTCCGACACTGGCGGTGGTACGCAATGATCGCTGGGGGAGGACGTATGAAAGTTTTTCCGAAGACGGAAAACTGGTCGGTGGTTACGCCAGGGCCTATATCGAGGGGCTGCAGGGCAGCTTCCGCTCGGATGCTAACGTGGTGGCAACCGCCAAACACTTTATCGGCGATGGTGGCACCAGCCAGGGTAAGGATCAGGGCATTAACCAGTCCGGCAAGGCCGAGATGCTCAATATCCATGCACAAGGCTATTACGGTGCGTTGGCTGCTGGAGTTCAAACGGTGATGGCGTCCTTCAATAGCTGGAACGATGTCGCAGCGGGGGTGGATTATGGAAAGATGCACGGGAGCAAGGCACTGTTGACGGATGCTTTGAAAGAAAAGATGGGCTTCGACGGCTTTATCGTTTCCGACTGGAACGCCATCGCGCAGGTTCCCGGCTGTACCAATTCCAGCTGTCCGCAGGCCATCAACGCCGGGATCGACATGGTGATGGTGCCGGATGATTGGAGAGCCTTCATTAGTAATACGATGGCTCAGGTGAATAATGGCGAAATCCCCATTTCGCGTATCGACGATGCAGTTACCCGAATCTTGCGGGTTAAGTTGCGTGCCGGTTTGTTTGACAAGAAACCCTCGCAGAGCATTTATGCGGGCAACACGGCTGCCGTGCAATCCAGGGATGTTGCGCGGCGTGCGGTAAGGGAGTCGCTGGTGCTGCTGAAGAACAATGGCGGTGTCTTGCCGTTGGCGCGCGATAAAAAGGTTCTGGTCGTTGGCAAGAGCGCCAACAGCATGAGTAACCAGACGGGCGGCTGGTCGTTGACCTGGCAAGGGACGGAGAATATCAACAGTGACTTTCCCGCGAGCGACACGATATTGGCCGGAATAGAAGAGGTGGCAGGCGCTGAACACGTGGTGTACAGCGAAACCGGGCGTGATGTCGATCCTCGTCAATTTGATGCGGTCATTGCTGTTCTGGGCGAAACACCCTATGCGGAAACCAGCGGCGATATCCCCCCACCCAACAGCCTGCGGCATGCCAGCCGCTATCCGGAAGACCTTGCGGCGCTGCAAGCGGTTGCAGGCAAGGGGCGGCCAGTCGTCACGGTCTTCCTTTCCGGACGACCGTTGTTTGCGAACGATTTGCTGAACCTGTCGGATGCCTTCGTCGCGGCCTGGCTGCCCGGGACCGAAGGCAAGGGCGTGACGGATGTGCTGTTCCGGGATGACAAGGGCGGCGTTGGCCACGACTTCAAAGGCACGCTGTCGTTTTCCTGGCCGAAAACGGCTTGCCAGGACACGCTCAACGTCGGCGATGCCGGCTACGATCCGCAATTCCCCATGGGTTACGGCCTGAACTACAGCCGCGTGACGGAACTGGGTGCACTGGGCATGGATGCCCGCGCGACCTGCGGCTCGGCCACGGCGCTGCCGATTTTCAGCCAATCCGAACGTCCGCCATACAAGCTCTATGTCTCGGCCGCGGCAAACCGCTGGGACGCGCAGGCGATCGGCGCCGACCTGAATGCGGTGCTGAACGTGCCCGCCAGTCGTCCCGCCATCCGGGTGCAAACCATCGACGTCAACATGCAGCAGGACGCCAAGCTGGCAAGCTGGCAGGGCGGGGAAGCGCGGATGTATGCGCGTTCCGAACTCGCCACGGATATGCGCCCCTTTGCGGCGGATGGCGTGCTGCAATTCGAGATTGTGGTGGCTCAGGCGCCGCAAGGGATGGTTGCCTTGTCGATGGGATGCACGGGTACGTGCGGCGGCACGGTCGATTTGACCAGGGTCCTCAAGGGCGGGGCGCTCAAGACCAAGCGCGCCCTGAAAATCCCGCTGGCCTGTTTTGCAGCGCAGGGCGTGGATTTGGGCAAGGTGGACATGCCGTTCAGCGTATTGGCCGACCAGCCGTTCAGCGCCGCGTTTGCCAATGTGCAGATTCGCGCCGGGGCGGGCAAAGAGAGCGATGCGCTGAGCTGTGCCGAAGTTGTTCCAAGTGGCAACGGCAATAATTAAGTGCGGTAAACCCCTGGCTTTGCCGGGCGGCTCGGAAAGGTTCGACTTGTGCAGCAGCAGGCGGCTTGAGATCAAGCCAGGAGGCTGCCAGTATTTTCCTCCCCCAGCCTTACACCCTCAAAGAGGAAGGCGCAAGAATTAGCCGCCTTGAGCGGCTTCGAAGTACCGCCGCGTGATTGCGGCGGGAGATGGAGTGTTGCGACGCGCTATCGGTGCCTGAAATCGCTGAATTGTAGTGCGTGAATCATCTCCAGGTGATGCACAACCAATTATTTTTCGGGATATTCTCATGCTCACGCTTAGCTGCGTCACCCACGTTTACGCCAACGGCACCAGAGCCCTTGACAACGCGAGT
>NZ_DASXVH010000008.1:0-14338 GCF_036504375.1 Novimethylophilus sp. | reverse complement strand
CTAATTTACTTTTGATACTCGCGGTTAAACGAGCATCCAATCGCTTGGCTTAAAACTTCAAATGAATCTAGGTTTGCACCTATTTCCATTCTTTAGATGTAAGCACTTGTATTTCGAGATTTCGACGCCCCGATCCGAAGACCGGGGCCAGTCGACTTCCCGCCTACAAACACCCACACCTGTCGGTTGTCTGGTTGTTAAAGAGCTTTGCCGCCGTAGCAGCGAGCCGCGCATTATACAGAGCTTGCGCGGCCGGTCAAGGTGTTCGTGACGCTTTTATTTCACACCTCAACTTCAAACGAGCCGCGCATTATATAGATCCTGCGCAGATGGTCAAGGCGTTTATGAAGCTTTTATTTCAACACCTCGAACTCAGCGGATAATTTCTTCTGCACCGCCTCGTTTTTCAACCGAATGTATCTCGGAAGCCCGTCATTATAGGGCGGATAGTCCTCTCCGGCAATAAGGGGCCGCAAATATTTGCGGCATGCCGCGGTAATGCCGAAGCCGTCCTTGCTGATAAAGCTACGCGGCATCTTTTTTTCAATATTGGCGACATCCTTCAGCGGCGCGACGCCGACCTTCCATTTATACGGGCTATCGGACTTGCGCAGGATAGCCGGCATGACGGCGTTCTCGCCCTTGATCGCCAGTTCCACGGCGGCTTTCCCGAGCGCGTAGGCGTGTTCGACATCGGTTTTGGAAGCAATATGCCGCGCAGCGCGTTGCAGGTAATCCGCCACCGCCCAATGGAATCGATACCCCAGCGCATCCTTGATCATATTGGCGACCAATGGCGCCACGCCGCCCAGCTGGGCGTGTCCGAAAGCGTCCTTGATGCCTGATTCGGCAAGAAATTTGCCGTCGGCGGTCTTCACCCCCTCGGACACCACTACCGAGCAGTAGCCGTGCTTTTTCACCATCGCATCGACCTTGGAGAGGAACTTCTCCCGGTTGAAAACGACTTCCGGGAACAGAATCACGATGGGCAGCTCACAGTCCTTGCTCGAAGCCAGCCCGCCGGCAGCCGCGATCCACCCGGCGTGGCGCCCCATCACCTCCATGACGAATACCTTGGTCGAAGTCTTGGCCATCGAAGCCACGTCGAAACTGGCCTCGCGCACCGAAACCGCGATGTATTTGGCGGCGGAGCCGAAACCCGGGCAGCAGTCGGTGATCGGCAAATCGTTGTCCACGGTCTTGGGCACGTGTATCGCCTGGATGGGGTAACCCATGGTGTCGGACAATTGCGAAATCTTGAGACAGGTATCGGCGGAATCGCCACCGCCGTTGTAGAAGAAATAGCCGATGTCGTGCGCCTTGAACACCTCGATCAGGCGCTCGTATTCGGCGCGATTTTCTTCCAGTCCCTTGAGCTTGTAGCGACAGGAGCCGAACGCGCCGGACGGCGTATGGCGCAACGCGGCGATGGCTTTATCTGATTCCTGGCTGGTATCGATCAGATCCTCGGTCAGCGCGCCGACGATGCCGTTGCGGCCGGCATAGACCTTGCCGATCTTGCCCTTGTGCCTGCGCGCGGTTTCGATGACGCCACAGGCGGAGGCGTTGATGACGGCGGTCACACCGCCCGACTGTGCGTAAAAAGCGTTTTTGGGTTTAGCCATGGCAGATCTCCTGAAGAATTCCGGATCATACGCCAGCTTACTCCAAAACCATTTCAGGCCAGAAGGGGTCGGCAGCTGGAAAACAGCTGGCGCACACGCCGCAAATCATCCGCCGTATCCACGCCGGCAGCAGGCGCATGGGAGGTGACGAGGACGCTGATTTTATAGCCGTGCCACAACGCCCTTAACTGCTCGAGCGCCTCGAACTGTTCGATAGGTGCAGGCTTCAGGCCGGCGTAGGCTTTGAGGAAATCGACCCGATAGGCGTAGATGCCGATATGACGGTTGACGGGCAAGCCGCCAGGCAATGTACCGCCGGCTGCCGCGAAAGCATCGCGCGCCCAGGGAATCGGCGCCCGGCTAAAGTACAGTGCATGGCCGTGACAGTCGGCCACCACCTTGACCACATTGGGATTGAGCATCTCGGCCTTGTCCGCAATCGCGTGGCAAGCCGTCGCAATGGCGGCATCGGGGTGGCCGGCAAGATTATCGGCCACTTCGCGGATCAGTGCCGGCTCGATCAACGGTTCGTCGCCCTGCACGTTGACGACGATTTCCGTCGGCGTCCAGCCTTTTGCTGCTGCCACTTCGGCTATGCGGTCGGTCCCCGAGGGATGGTCGGCGCGAGTCATGATCGCTTCGAGACCATGCGCCCGCACCGCCAGGGCAACACCCTCATGATCCGTCGCCACCACGACCGATGCCGCACCGCTGGCCAACGCCCGCACCGCCACATGCACCACCATCGGCTTGCCGGCAATATCCAGCAGGGGCTTGCCAGGTAGGCGGGTGGAAGCGTACCGCGCAGGAATGACGACATGGAATGCCGTCACGCTTATACCTCTTCGCCCGGCGGCAGTTTGCGCGCTTCGTCTTCCAGCATTACCGGAATGCCGTCCCTGACCGGATAGGCCAGCCTGCAGGGTTTACAGATCAGTTCCTGTTCGGGCTTTTTATAGAGCAGCGGCCCCTTGCATAGCGGGCAGACCAGAATTTCAAGCAGTTTGGCGTCCATGATGTTTCCTTAGTTTTTCCAGCAGCCGGCTCCCCAGCGCGGCGTCCACTTCGGCGCTCACCGCAAGTACCCAGCAGTTGTCCGAAGCAAAAGCCGCGCATTTTACCGCGTCTTTTTCGGTCATCAGTATCGCGTCGGCATTGTCGAATTGCAAATCCTGCGGCCGGAAAGCGTGGTGATCGGGGAAGGGATGCCCGATCGCCGTTAATCCCAATTTGCGCAAGTGCGCGAAAAACCGCTGCGGATGTCCGATGCCGGCGATGGCATGCAGCCGTTTGCCGGCAAAATCGGGAGCGGTTGCGGTCTCTTCATTGTGCAACCGGCGGAAAATCGCACCGGACAGCCGCATCGCATATTCGCCGGCTGCAACAGCGCCATCGTTCACCACCACCGCATCCACCGATGCCAGGCGCGAGCGCGGCTCCCGCAGCGGGCCTGCGGGCAGCAGCAAAGCGTTGCCGAAACGCCGCTCGCCATCCACCACGGCAATTTCGGCGTCACGCCTTAATCGGTAATGCTGCAGGCCGTCGTCGCTGATCAGCACATCGCAATCGGGACGCGCGGCAAGCAGGGCGCGCGCGACTTCTACGCGCCTGACGCCGACCCATACCGGGCACTGTGCACGCCGGGCCAGCAGCACCGGTTCATCGCCGACCAGGGCGGGGTCGCTGGCGCCCGACACCGACTGCGGCCGCAGCGCACGGCCGCCATAGCCGCGACTGATAATGCCGGGACGATATCCCTGGCTGCGCAGAAACTCCGCCAGCCACAGCACCAGTGGCGTTTTGCCGGCACCGCCGACGGTCAGGTTGCCGACAACGATCACCGGCACCGACATGCCGTAGCTGCGCAGCAGGCCGACGCGATAGCACAGCCGCCGCGTTGCGCTCAACACGGCGAACGCCAGTGCTAAGGGAAGCAGCAGCACCTGCCATGGCGTGACGCCTTGCCATTGGCGTTGCAGCCAGGCGGCGAATTTAATGGAACTGGCGCCGGTAGAGTGC
This sequence comes from Novimethylophilus sp., assembly GCF_036504375.1. NCBI lineage: Bacteria > Pseudomonadati > Pseudomonadota > Betaproteobacteria > Nitrosomonadales > Methylophilaceae > Novimethylophilus > Novimethylophilus sp. Next base: position 10,694 of record NZ_DASXVH010000008.1, on the reverse strand, counting down.
GGCATAGTGGCCATCCTGGGCCAGCAGTTCGGCGTGGGCGCCCATTTCCAGGATCCGGCCTTGTTCCATCACCAGGATACGGTCGGCATTTTCGATCGTGGACAGGCGGTGGGCGATGATCAGCGTGGTGCGATTCTGCATCAGGCAGTCAAGTGCTGCCTGCACATGTTTTTCGGATTCGGTATCGAGCGCCGAAGTGGCCTCGTCCAGCAGCAGGACGGGGGCATTTTTGAGTATCGCACGGGCAATCGCCAGCCGCTGGCGCTGGCCGCCGGAAAGCCGCACACCGCGGTCGCCGACTTCACTCTGCAACCCTTCGGGCAGCTGCTGGATGAATTCCCAGGCGTAGGCGGCTTCGGCAGCGGCGATGACTTCCGCCTCGCTGGCGCCGCGCAGGGCGCCGTAGGCAATATTGTTGAGCACGGTATCGTTGAACAGCGTGACATCCTGGCTGACCAGCGCAAATTGGGACCGCAGGCTGGCCAGCGTCAGTTCGCGCACGTTCACGCCATCGAGCAGAATTGCTCCCTGCTGCAGTTCATAAAACCGCGGCAACAGATTGACCAGAGAGGTCTTGCCCCCGCCGGAACGGCCGACCAGCGCGATTTTCTCACCGGGTTTTACTGTCAGGCTCACATCCAGCAAGGCATCGCGTTTGGCATTGTCGTAACGCAGTGTGACGTTGCGCAATTCGATTTCGCCGCCGGCGCGGCCAAGCAGGCCGGTGCCGGTATCGTTTTCCGGCGGGGTATCCATCAGCGAAAACACGCTCTGCGCCGCCGCCAGCCCCACCTGCAAGTCTTCATTCAGGCCGGTGAGGCTCTTGACTGGCGAGATCAGCATCAGCACCGCGCCGATGAAGGCGGCGAATTCGCCGGCGCTAAACTTGCCGACCGCATAGAACACGATCAGCGACAGCGCGGCGGCGGCGATCACCTCCACCACCATGCTGTTGATGCCGGAAATGCGCCCCAGGCGGATCTGCATGCGGCGATTGAGTCCGACCGCATCGGCAAAACGGCCGTATTCGTAATCGCCGCCGCCGAAAATCTTTACTACCCGGTTGCCGCTGACGGCTTCTTCGGAAATGCGCATCATGCTGCCCACCGACTCCTGCACGGTTTTGCCGGCGCCGCGCAGCAACGGCGTCATGCGGCGCAGATACAGCGCGATCAGCGGCGCCATCACCGCAAACACCATGGTCAACCGCCAGTCCAGGTACAGCATGTAACCGATCATGCCGAGTATGGTCAGGCTGTCGCGCACCAGCGTTACTGCGACGTTGGTCGAAACCTTGGTCATTTGCTCGGTATCGTAGGTAAGCTTGGCGGTGACTACGCCGGCGGAATGTGCGTCGAAAAAACTGACCGGCAACACCATCAGCTGATTGAACGCGTCGAGACGGATGCGCTCGACCACCCGCCGCGCCACCCAGCGCATGCTGAAGCTGGAAATAAAGCCTGCGAGCGCGCGCAATGTCAGTAATCCGAACAGTATCCACGGCAGCAGACTAAGCTTGGCCGGATCGCGCTGCACGAAACCCTGATCGGTAACCATCTTGATCGATGCCAGGAACCCGGTATTGGTAGCGGAAAAGATCGCCAGCGAAGCGATACTCAGCAGGAATACCGGCCAATGGCGCCATGCATAGCGCAACAGGCGGAGGTACAGGGTTTTTGCGTCAGATGTAATGGCGGACATAAGTGAGAAATTTACCACGGGGGCAACCAAACATCATGGATGTTCTGATCATCCGCCGGCATGGGAACACGGTTTTAAAGGCCGTCCCCGCGTTCGCCGTGGTTAACTCAAGAACCGGAACTTTGCGTGGCAAAGGTGATATGGGTGAGGCCGGCCTGGCGTGCCGCCTCCATGACGTTGATCACGGATTGGTGAGTGGTATGCGCGTCGGCGCTGATGATGACCGTAGGCTCCTTGCCGCTGCCGGCAGCCTTGCGCAATGCCAGCGTGAGCTTGTCCACAGTGCGCTCGGGCACGTCGGCATTATTGATTTCGGTACGTCCGTTGGCGTCGATGCCGACATTGATCAGCTGCGGCTTTTCCTGCTGCTGGTTGGCTTCGGCGGTGGGCAGGTTGATCTGCAGTTCGTTGATGCGGGAGAACGTCGCGCTTACCACCAGAAAAATGATGATCACCAGCAGCACGTCGATCAACGGCACCAGATTGATTTCGAGGTCTTCATGCCCCCGGCCGCGACGGAAATTCATTATTTGCGCTCGCCGTGAACGATTTCCACCAGCTTGATGGCTTCCTGTTCCATGTCGACGATCAAACTGTCGACTTTAGCCCGGAAATGGCGGTAGAAAATCATGCTGGGGACGGCGACGACGATGCCCATCGCGGTGTTGTACAGCGCCACGGAAATCCCGCGCGCGAACATTGCCACATCATGGCCGGTGGCGGTAAAAGCGCCGAACAGCTCCACCATGCCGATCACCGTGCCCAAGAGGCCGAGCAAAGGGCTCACGGTGGCGATCGTGCCCAGCGTGGTCAAATAGCGTTCCAGCTTATGCGCGACCGCGCGTCCGGTTTCCTCGATCGCCTCTTTCATCACTTCGCGCGAGGTATCCACGTTGCTCAGCGCACTGGCGAAAATCTCGCCCAGCGGAGAGTGATTTTCCAGTCGCACGCAGGCGTCCCTGGTCACCCCGCCCTGCTTCAACGTAGCCTGCACTTCAGGCAGCAGGGATTTGGGAGCCACCAATTCGGTGCGCAACGACCAGAACCGTTCGCCGATAATGGCCAGCGAAATGATGGAAGCAATAATCAACGGCCAGATCGGCCAACCGGCAGCTTGAATGAGTGTCCACATAGTATTAGGAAAGAAGTCCCGAAAAATTCGCGCTACTTTAACGCGCATCCTCGCTTTCGGCAAGCCAATAGCGGGGCCTGGCCCGGCGCCATGATCGGACGGCGATGCCGTCCGCGGCGAAATCCAGCTGCACCATCCCGTCCGCATCGGAACGGTACAGGCGGCCGCCCAGATCGCGATAGCGTTCCACCACCTCCGGCTTGGGATGGCCGAAACGATTGCGGTAGCCCATGGTGAAAATGGCGATCGAAGGATGCACCTGATGCAGAAAGTCTGCGGACGACGAAGTTTTGCTGCCGTGATGCGGCGCCACCAGCACGTCGGCCGCCAATGCCGACGGTTGCTGCGCCAGCAGTTCGGCTTCGGCATCGCGCTCGATATCGGCGGGAAGCAGCAGGCTGCCGTAGGCGCTCGTCACTTTCAGCACGCAGCTACGGAAGTTGTCCTTCAAGCCTGCGTTGCCATAACTGCCCCAGCCCGGATGCAGCATCTCGAAACGCACCCCGTCCCATTGCCAGGTCTGGCCGGCAAAACAGGGGCGCGGGCCGGGAGCCTCGTCCAGCAGTTCGTGCCCCGGCGGCAGCGAAGAAGCGAACCACCCGACCGGCACCGCGTCCAGCACCGATTGCGCCCCGCCGCTATGGTCAAGATCGTCGTGGCTGACGATCAATCCGTCCAGCCGGCCTATGCCCGCGCCGCGCAGGAAAGGCACGATGACCCAGCTGCCGCTGTCGGCATCGTCGCTGAAACGCGGGCCGGCATCGTACAGCAGCGCGTGGTGAGCAGTCTGCGCCACCACCGCCAGCCCCTGCCCGACATCCAGCACCGCGACCTTCAGCTCGCCCGGGGCGGGCAATGGCGGCAACAGCAGAAACATCGGCAGGCATGCCGGCAGACCCAGCCAGCGTGCCGGAAAACCGCGCGGTAACAGCAGCCACATCACGCCCAGCAGCGCCAGCGGCACCGTCCACGGCGGCGGCGCATGCTGCTGCCAGACCGCATCCGGCAACGCGCTCATCCATTGCAACAGATCCATGCACCACACCATCACCTGGTGCGCAGCCAGCAGGATGGCATCCACCGGAACAATCGCCCCCAGCAAGGCCAGCGGTACCACGACCAGGCTCACTATCGGAATCGCGAAGGCATTGGCCAGCGGCGAGACGATGGAAACCTGCTGGAACAGCGCCAGCAATAGCGGAATCAGCCCCAGCGTGACCGCCCACTGGGCATGCGCCGCCGCGCGCAGCCAGTGGGCACGCGCCAGGCGCCCGCTGCCGGCATACACCATGGCCGCCACTGCGCCGAACGATAACCAGAAGCCGGGCGCCAGCACCGCCCACGGATCGAGCAGCACGGTCACGAACAATGCCCAGCCCAGCACCAGCGATATCGGGATATCCCTGCCCCACCACAGCGCCGCCGCGACCACCGCCAGCATATAGACCGTGCGTTGCGTCGGCACCGCAAACCCGGCCAGCAGCGCGTAAACCAGCGCGGCCAGCACCCCGACCAGCGCCGCTGCCTTGCGCGCGGGCAGCCGCAGCGTAAGAAGCGGCACGCGGCGCCACAAGCCGTAGGTCAATGCGAAGAATAGCCCCGACACCATCGTCACATGCAGACCGGAAATACTCATCAGGTGGTTGACCCCGGTCCGCAGGAACACCTGCCAGTCCGCACGGGTGATGCCGCTTTCGTCGCCGATCGCCAATGCCCGCAATACGCCTTCATACGGCTGGCCGCCCAGCACGTCGCGGAAATGGTCGCGCACGCCCTCCCGAGTGCGCTCGACGACATAAGACGGGCGGTACACCATACCGCGCAGGCGTTGGGTGGTTGTGCTCTTGCGCAGATACCCGGTGGCGCGGATGTTGCGCTCCAGCGCCCAGGCCTCGAAATCGAAACCACTGGGGTTGTAGCTGCCGTGCGGGTGTTTGAGGCGCGCCGTGAGCCGCCAGCGTTCGCCGGGATGGAATTTACCGATGAAGTTTCCGGGAGATTTTTCGCGGAAGCCGGCGGCGTAATAAGCCAGAGAAATCCGCGCCGGAACATGCGCCTGCGGCGTCAGCACCTGCTCCACGTCGAACAGGAAACGTTCGCCGCGCTGCTGCGGGCGGGGCAGCTCGGCGACGACGCCGACCAGCTCGATATCCCGGCCTTCCCATGCCGACGGCAGTTCGTCGGCCAGCCGGTATCGGGCCAACGCCGCCGCCCACAAAAAACCGGCGGCCAATGCGCAGAAGATCAGCAGTGATCGGGAAAGAACAACGCGGCGCGGCAAAAAATATGCCGCTGCACAACACGGCAGCAACGGCAAACCCCACAGCACATTGGGCAGCGCCGGCTGTTGCTGGAGCAGCCACGCCCCGCCAACAAATGCCAGCAGGATGCTACGCATCGCTCCTACGACAAGCGGCCATCATCCAGATGCAGCGTGCGCCCCAGGCGCGCCGCCAGGCTGAGATCGTGCGTCACCACGACGAAGCCGGTGCCCAGATCACGATTGAGCTGCAGCATCAGGTCGAATACCGCGTCCGCGGTATGGCGGTCGAGGTTGCCGGTGGGCTCGTCGGCCAGCACGCACCGCGGCTGGGTAACCAGCGCCCGCGCCACCGCCGCGCGCTGGCGTTCGCCGCCGGAAAGCTCGCCCGGCGTGTGTTCCAGCCGGTGGCCCAGGCCGACGCGCTGCAGCATGTCGGCAGCCTGCTCAAGGGCTTCGTGCCGCGGCAGGCGGCGCACCAGCAGCGGCATCGCGACGTTTTCCAGCGCGGTGAACTCCGGCAGCAGATGATGGAACTGATAGATGAAGCCCAGCGCCTCATTGCGCAAGTCGCCGCGCTCAGCCTCGGTAAGCTCGGCCAAGCTTTTGCCCATCAGGTCGACTTCGCCCTGCGATGGCGTATCGAGGCCGCCCAGCAGGTGCAGTAAGGTGCTCTTGCCGGAACCCGAGGCGCCGACAATCGCGAGTTGTTCGCCATGCGCCACGCTAAGATCGATACCGCCCAGCACCGCGACTTCCAGCCCGGCATAGGTTTTGTGCAGGCCGCGGCAGGCGAGGATGGGATTATTCATAACGCAGCGCCTCCGCCGGATTGGTCTTGGCCGCGCGCCAGCTGGGGTACAGCGTCGCCAAGAGCGACAGCACCAGCGACACGCCGGTGATCGTCGCCACATCGCCCCACTGCAATTGCGACGGCAGGTCACTGATGTAGTACACATCCTTGGCCAGAAACTGCACGCCAAAAGTATGCTCGATCGCCGGCACCACCACATCGATATTGAGCGCCAGCACTACCCCGCCCAGCGCGCCGATGAGCGTGCCGATGCAGCCGATCAAGGCGCCCTGCACGATGAATATTTTCATGATGCTGCCGGGCGATGCGCCGAGAGTACGCAGGATGGCGATATCGGCGCGCTTGTCGGTGACCGCCATCACCAGCGTGGAAACGATGTTGAACGCCGCCACCGCAACGATCAAAGTCAGAATCACGAACATCACGCGCTTCTCCATCTGCACCGCGCGGAAGAAGTTGGCGTGCTGCTCGGTCCAGTCGCTGATGTAATAGGCCCCATGACCGGCCAGCTGTGCCGCCAGTTCGCGCGCAATGCGCGGCGCCTGGTAGAGGTCGGCGAGCTTGAGCCGCACGCCGGATACCTTGTCGCCCATGCGGTAAAGCTTGGCCGCGTCGTCCATGTGGATCAGCGCCAGCGTCGCGTCGTACTCGTACATGCCCACCTGGAAAATACCCACCACGCGGAATTGTTTGATGCGCGGCACCACCCCGGTCGGCGTGAACTGCCCCTGCGGCGCCATCACCACCACCTTGTCGCCCAGACTGGCGCCGATGGATTGGGCGAGTTCCGCCCCCAGCACGATGCCGAACTCGCCCGCCTTCAAATCGGAAAGCCTGCCCACTTTCATATGCGCGCCGAGCTCGGCCACCTTGTCTTCCTCGGCCGGCAGAATGCCGCGCACCATCGCCCCCTGCACCGCCTGATCCAGCGACAGCAGGCCCTGCGCCATGATGTAGGGTGCCGCCGCCCGCACCTGCGGCGAACCCTTGACGAAATTCACTACACCCTGCCAATCCGCCAGCGCATTGTTGCTGCCGCTGATCTGCAGATGCGAGGCTACGCCCAGAATACGCGTGCGCAGCTCGTTCTGAAAGCCGTTCATCACCGACAGCACCACGATCAGCGCCGCCACGCCCAACGCGATGCCGAGCATGGAGGTCATGGAAATGAAGGAGATGAAATGGTTGCGGCGTTTGGCGCGGGTATAGCGCAGGCCGATGAAGAGTTCGTAGGGGAAAGTCATGGGCGGTATTCTAGCGGGGAATTGGGATTACGGGCATGTCGAATGGCTGCCACGTCATTCCGGGCTTGATCCGGAATCTAGGAATTTAAAAGCTTAAAACCGTCGGTCTCGCTCCGACGGGCGAGTTACTTTCTTGCGGAATGACATGCCGGCCCCTCACCCCAGCCCTCTCCCACAAGGGGAGAGGGTGAAAATCTGTTAAAATCACCCTCAAATTCAACCTTCTGCGAGCTTGACCCATGTCCGGCAACACCCTTGGCACCCTGTTTACCGTCACCTCTTTCGGCGAATCCCACGGCCCGGCGATCGGCTGTGTGGTGGACGGTTGCCCGCCGGGGCTGGAACTGCGTGAAGCCGACATCCAGGCCGAACTCGACCGCCGCAAGCCTGGCACCTCGCGCCATGTCACACAGCGCCAGGAGCCGGATACCGTGGAGATTCTTTCCGGCGTGTTCGAGGGCAAGACCACCGGCACCCCCATCGCCCTGCTGATCCGCAACCATGACCAGCGTAGCCACGACTACGGCAACATCGCCAACACCTTCCGCCCGGGACATGCCGACTATACCTACACGCAGAAATACGGCTTCCGAGATTATCGCGGCGGCGGGCGGTCTTCGGCGCGCGAGACGGCGGTACGGGTGGCAGCGGGGGCGATTGCGAAGAAGTGGCTGAAGGAGCGCCATGGCATCGTCATCCGCGGCTGCATGAGCCAGCTGGGCGAGATCGCGGTTCCGTTTGAAAATTGGGAAGCCGTTGCGCAAAATGCGTTTTTTGCGCCCAACCTTGCCGCCGTGCCGCAACTGGAAGACTACCTCGACAAAATCCGCGCCGCGCGCGATTCGGTGGGGGCGAAGATTACCGTGGTAGCGGAGAACGTCCCGGTGGGCTGGGGCGAGCCGGTGTACGACAGGCTGGACGCCGAGCTGGCCTACGCGATGATGGGCATCAACGCCGCCAAGGGCGTGGAAATCGGCTCTGGCTTCGCTTCCGTCGCGCAAAAAGGCAGCGAGCATTGCGACGAAATGACGCCTGAGGGCTTCGTCACCAATAACGCCGGCGGCATCCTGGGCGGCATTTCCACCGGGCAGGATATCGTCGTGCATACCGCTTTCAAGCCGACCTCCAGCATTCCGCAGGAACGCCGCTCCATCGATACCTCCGGCAGCGCCATGCCGATGCAGACCACCGGCCGCCACGACCCGTGCGTGGGCGTGCGCGCGACGCCGATCTGCGAGGCAATGCTGGCATTGGTGCTGATCGACCATGCATTGCGCCACCGCGCCCAATGTGGCGATGTCGTGTGCGACACGCCCAGGATCGCGGGTTCACTGGACAAATAGAATAGCCATAGCGCAGGCGAGGCCGCCCGCGCTACAGGTTCGCGACCGTTCGATTTATGCATTCACTCCCCTACTGGCGGCTGTCCGGCTTCTATTTCGTCTATTTCGCCTTCGTCGGCGCCTTCGCGCCGTACTGGAGCCTGTATCTCAAATCGCTGGAATTCACCTCGTTTCAGATCGGCGTGCTGATGTCGCTGTTGCAGGTGGCGCGCATGGTTGCGCCCAACCTGTGGGGCTGGCTCGCGGACCACACCGGGCGCGGGGTGCGCATCGTGCAGGTCGCCGCAGGGATGAGCCTGCTGGCCTATCTCGGCGTGTTCGCCGGCGAAAGTTTCGGCTGGCTGTTTGCGGTGATGGCGCTGATGTGCGTGTTCTGGAGCGCTTCGCTGCCGCTGATGGAAGCGGTCACGCTCAGGCATCTGGGGGAGGGCACCGGGCATTACGGCCGCATCCGGGTGTGGGGATCGGTCGGATTTATCGTATCGGTGATCGGGCTGGGATATCTGCTGGATATCGCGCCCATCCGCGCACTGCTGTGGGTGGTGCTGGGCCTTAAAATCGGCGTACTGCTGTTCTCGCGCTGCATTCCCGAGCCGCACGTCATTCCCCACCACGGCGACCAGGCGCCGGTATGGGACATCATCAAGCGCCCCCATGTCGCCGCTTTTCTCGCTGCCGGATTCCTGATGGCCGCCGCGCATGGCGTGTATTACACCTTTTACTCGATTTACCTGGTCGACCTGGGTTACAGCAAGGGCGCGGTGGGCTGGCTGTGGTCGATCGGCGTGCTGTGCGAGATGGCGGTGTTCCTGTGGATGCCGAAACTGGTGGCAGCAAGCGGGCTGCGCAATATCCTGCTGGCGAGCTTTCTCCTCGCCACCCTGCGCTTTCTGTTGATCGGCTTCGGCGCGCAATGGCTGGCGGTGGTCGTGGTCGCCCAGATGCTGCACGCAGCCTCGTTCGGTTCCTACCACGCGGCTTCGGTCGCGGTGATCCACCGCTTTTTCGGCGGCCGCCACAACGCCAAGGGGCAGGCCATTTACACCAGCATTTCCTTCGGGCTGGGCGGTACGGCGGGCGGATTATGGAGCGGCTGGATGTGGGAGCCGGCGGGCCCGGCCCTCACCTTCGGCGTATCCTCGGTGGCGACCTTGCTTGGCTTCGCATTGCTGCTGTGGCGACTGCAACTGCGGGATTGAGACACGGCATGGCCGTGCTGCTTGCTTATGGCGTGCGTTCAATCCTTCAAGGGGCAGCGGCGACGGCCCGCAGTTTTTTCAACGACGCAGTCGGATATGCGCCGATGACGCGCGAAATCTCGTTGCCGCGGCGATCAAAGAAGATCAGCGCCGGCAAGGCGTCATCGACCAGCTTCAATTTCTTCAGCACGACATCGCGGTCCTCGGGTTTGAGCACCACCAGCAGCGGCGCATAGTCGTTGCTTTTCTGCACCTGGGCGGAAAGCAGCCAGGCCGTGTCGGCGGCAATATTGCCGCGTTCGGTGACGGCGACGATGACGCCTTTCTTGGCATCTGCGGCTTTCGCCAGAATATCTTCCTGCGGGCCTGCCATCACGTTGGCGTGTGCAATGCCTGAAATGGCCAAGGCTGAAATGATCATAGTGTGTTTCATGGTCATGCTCCTTCACAAAAAATCGATGGTTTCACTCCCCGGATAGTGTCATTGGCATGATTCATACCGACCCAAGCAGAAGATGCGCCAAGTGTGCACACCGGAGAAGAAAGCTCAATTAAATCAATGTGAATTTTTTATGATACCAACCGTGTCGGCGTTTGGAAAACTCAATTCATACCTGAGTGAAATGCACGGAATTAAGGCATGCCCGCCCCGAGGTGGGGCACGATGTACGGCGAAAACAACGGCTATTCCGGCAAAAAACAGGCAGCGCTATGGCTGCCTGTCAGGTGCGATTCAAGTATGGGTGAACTAATCGCGCCGCTTGTCGCGCTCGATCAGCGCGTAAGCCGAATGATTATGGATCGATTCGAAATTTTCCGATTCGACAATGTAAGCGTCGATGCGGTCTTCCACATTCAATTGCGCGGCGACATCGCGCACCATGTCCTCGACGAACTTGGGATTGTCGTACGCATGCTCGGTCACGAACTTTTCGTCCGGGCGCTTGAGCAGGCCGTACAGCTGGCACGACGCCTGTTCCTCCACCACGGCAATCAGGTCT
>NZ_DASXVH010000007.1:0-2070 GCF_036504375.1 Novimethylophilus sp. | reverse complement strand
AGATACTTTGCCGACAATATCGAGCATACCGTTGGTGCGGTTGAGTCCGATTGAGTTGTCTGCCGGGCCGCCCTTCAGCACAACTACGGTGCCTTTGCCGCCCAGCCGGTCAACGATGTATTGGCCGTTCTGCTGACCGATGGTGAAGTTCTGTGGGCCGACGTAGCTGGTATACCCACCTTTCCACTGCCGGTCGACCAGCACCGCAGGGATTCCGGCTTTCTTAAGTGAATCCATAGCGGCAGGCAGCTGCTCCAGCCATGCGCCGCTGATGATAATACCGTCCACTTTCTTGGCGATCAGGTCTTCGATGTCCGAGTTGAGTTTGGCGGCGTCGCCATTGGCGTCGGTGCTGACAATCTCAACATTCGGGTAGGCACTGGCCTCATCAATCACCGCCTTGTTCATCCCGATGAAATATGCACAGCACTGAGAGAAGTTGGCCATGCCGATCTTGAAGTGTTTGGCTTGCGGCGCAGTCCCAGCTGCAGGCGTGGCTGCCGCCGGTGCGCAAGCGCCCAACACGAGCGCTAGCAAAAGGACACTGCTGATCAAAACTAGTGTGCGTTTCATTTCGATCTCCTTCTTCCTGATCTGATGTTGTTTGCTCGATTTATCACCATCTGTGTGCGCCTATTTATCTCTACAGAGCCTCCTTTCGGCCGAATACCCGCAGGGGAGTGAAATCCAGCCCCCTCCCCACAGCTATTCCTTACGCCTGGCCAGTACTGCAAATAGAATGATCAGACCCTTGAAGATCTGCTGGTAATAGGATTGCACGTTGAACAAGTTAAGCAGGTTGTCGATCAAACCGAGCGTTAGCACACCAGTGAATGTACCCAGCACGGTTCCGATCCCCCCGCTCATGCTTGCTCCACCGATCACGCAAGCGGCAATGGCGTCGAGCTCAAAACCAGCGCCTACGCTCGGTTGGGCGATGCCTAAACGCGATGCGAGCAAGACCCCAGCCACAGCGGAACCCAGACCCGAGATCACGTAGGCCAGCACGATATGTTTTCGAACATTGATGCCTGCCAGGCGCACGGCTTCCTCATTGCCTCCGAGGGCTACGATAGCTCGACCGGCCGTGGTTCGTGACAGAAAGAACTCCGCCACGAGAAATGCAACCAACATGATCAAGATCGATAGGGTGAATGGGCCGAAAATGGGTGAGCCGAACAGCGTGCGGAAAGCCGGGTCCTGTGGCGTGATGGGCGTTTCGGAGTACACGTAAATTAATCCGCGAAACGCCCCAAGGCTGGCAAGGGTCACGATAAACGGCTGGAGCTTGAATCGTGAGATTACGAATCCATTGAAGAAGCCGGCCAGCATACCGACACACAGCGCGATCAAGATGGCGACCAGCATGGGAAGACCCTGCCGCTCGAGCATCCCTGAGACGACAATGGCCGAGAACGCAACCACAGATCCCACGGAAAGATCGATGCCTCCCGTGAGCATCACCACCAGCATGCCAATGCTGATGAGACCATTGGTGACGATTTGCCGCAGCAGGTTGCTAATATTCCGCTCTGTAAAAAAGACGTCGGACATGGACGCAGCCAGCAGCAACAGCAGGATAAACGCCCCAAGAAAGACGTAGTCCACCCAACGCCGCTTGGAGATTCTCCCCGCCCACTTACCCGTCTTGCCAGCCTGGATGAGGTCCTGAAACCAGTTCGAGCCAGTCGCTTGCTTAGTAATCTCTTCAATTTGAGTATTTTTCATTGGGTCACACCTGCGGCGCACGCTAATAAGCTTTCTTCGCTGGCTTGGGACGTTTTGAATTCGCCTGCCAGACGTCCCTTACGCATGACCAAAGCCCGGTCACTCATCCCAAGGATCTCGGGCAGTTCAGAGGATATGATCAGGATCCCGATCCCGCGTTCGGCTAGGCCGCTGATGATGTTATAGATCTCCACCTTGGTGGCGACATCGACGCCCCGGGTGGGCTCATCCAGGATCAGAACCTGGGCATTGGAAAGCAACCATTTCGCGAGCACCACCTTTTGCTGGTTACCGCCGCTAAGCTGCTTGACCAGGCGGCCTACTTGGGCCGGGTGCACGGAT
>NZ_DASXVH010000006.1:0-3766 GCF_036504375.1 Novimethylophilus sp. | reverse complement strand
AAGGCTATGAATGGGATGAGATCAAGCCGCAGGTAGATCATGTGATTTTCCCTGACGGCAAAAGGATCATTCTGCTGGCCAAGGGGCGCCTGGTGAATCTGGGCTGCGGTACCGGCCATCCATCTTATGTGATGAGTTCGTCGTTCGCCAACCAGACTATCGCGCAGATCGAACTGTTTACGCGCAACACCGATTACCCGGTGGGCGTTTATACGCTGCCCAAGCATCTGGACGAGAAGGTGGCGCGCCTGCAGCTGAGGAAGCTCAACGCGCAGCTGACCGAGCTTAGCGACCAGCAGGCCGCGTATATCGGCGTGGCCAAGAGCGGTCCGTACAAGTCGGAACACTACCGGTACTGACGCCGTGGACAGGAAGCAGCGCATCTACAGCTTCGAGTTCTTCCCGCCCAAGACACCGGAAGGCATGGTCAAGCTGCGCGAAGCGCGCAAGCAGCTTGCCCAGCTTCATCCCAAGTTCTTCTCGGTGACCTTTGGCGCGGGCGGCTCTACGCGAGACCGCACGCTGGAAACAGTGCTGGAAATCCAGGCCGAGGGCCTGGAGTCGGCGCCGCACCTGTCCTGCATTTCGTCGACGCGCGAAGAAATTCTCGTGATCCTCGAGCAGTACAAGTCGCATGGCATCCGGCATATCGTCGCACTGCGCGGCGACTTGCCCTCGGGCGAAATGAGCGCGAGCGATTTTCGCCACGCCAACGAGCTCGTGGCCTTCATCCGCGAGCAGACCGGTGACTATTTCGAGATCGAGGTGGCGGCTTATCCCGAATTTCATCCAGAAGCGCCTTCTGCGCAGGCCGATTTCGACAATTTCAAACGTAAGGTCGATGCCGGCGCCAATGCCGCGATCACGCAGTATTTCTACAATGCCGATGCCTACTTCCGCTTCATGGAGGAGTGCGACGCGGCAAGCATCGCAATCCCGGTCTATCCGGGAGTCATGCCGATCTACAACTTCGCTCAACTGTCGCGGTTTTCCGCAGGTTGCGGCGCAGAGATCCCGCGCTGGTTGCGCATGAGGATGCAGGATTACGGGGATGACCTGGTTTCGGTGCGTGCGCTGGGGTTGGATGTAGTGACCGAGCTATGTGACCGCTTGCTCGCGGGGGGCGCGCCCGGCCTGCATTTCTATACGATGAACCAGGCCGGGACGATTTCTACCCTGTGGCAGCGCCTGGGGCTTTAATTCCCGCGTATAGAAAGTTGTAGCTGAAATTCCTGCAGCATTTTCTGCAGGCCGAGGCGCTTGCCGGTGTTGAGGATTATAGGCGCACGGGTGTTGGCGTTCAGACCGGTTTCGTCCTTGTATAGGACCACTGCCAGCAGCAATTCATCGTCAGGTGCCATATCCAGCAATGCCTGCTCTTCATCCGTCAGCGTGACATCGTAGGCGACGTTGAGCAAGGCCGGGTCGGTGACCGAAAACACGATGGATGGATCGTCCAGCGACTGCAACCAGAATACGCTGGGTTTGTCTTCCTCGTGAAATAGCTTATAGCGTGTGCAATCCTCAAAAGGCGGTAGGCCTTTCGGAAAAGCGATTACGCTTTGCGGGTCGATCTCGACTTCTTGTGCGCCGAAACGTATCAGGGTGAGTTTCATCATATTTGGTGTTTTAGTGAAGGGTAGGGTGGCTCTCGTTGAACAGGGCATCTTCCACGAAAAGATAGTCGCGCGCCTTGCCATGGCGCCACAGCACCATTAGCGATATCCATTTGGTTTGTTCGAGAGAGATTTCGCTGTCTGTCAGCGCCATCAGGCGATCAATGACCACTTCGCGTTCCAGCGTGTTAAGCACCCCGGCCTGCTCCAGGAACAGCAGGAAGCTGCGGCTGTCCTGTCCGATTTTCCGGGCTTCATCATGGGTATAAATACGATATGCGGCTCGATCGGCCGAGGTACCCGTGTGAACCTGATCGGCCATCAGTGCAAGATCGCTGAACCAGCTGAAGGCGCGGCTGATATCGTCGCTATCGAAGCCAGCCGCGGAAAGCTCTCGCGTCAGCGTCTGCTCGTCGGCGGACACGTCGGTTTCGATATAGTTTTCGAACAAATAAACGAGAAGTTCGAACATGATTTTCCCCATAAGATTGGTAAATAACGCTTAAGCTGACGATTGCGGCAGATTGGCAACCCTTTCCACTTGCTTCCCTGCCGTGCCTTTGCTTCAGTATCTTGTGCTGGCTTATGGTTTTTAATAAATGCGCTGGTAACGTCCGCCGGGCAAACTGGCGATTTTTCCCTCCAATTCCAGTCCAAGCAGCATCGCCGAAACCTGATCACTCGTCAAGCCGCTGGTCTGGATCAGGCTATCGACGGCAACGGCGTCGAATCCCATCTGTTCCAGCAGCGGATGAACAGATTCAAGACTCTCACTGGACGCGTTTGAAGAAATGGGGACGTTTCCCAATTCTTCAAGGATGTCCTGAATGCTGTCTACCAGTTTGGCTCCTTGCTTGATCAAGCGGTGGCAGCCTTTGGAAAGCGGCGAGTGAATCGAACCGGGAATGGCGAAGACTTCACGTCCTTGTTCGCCCGCAAGCCGCGCAGTGATCAGCGACCCGCTTTCCAGGTTGGCTTCCACCACCAGTACGCCGCAAGCCAATCCGCTGATGATGCGGTTGCGGCGCGGAAAATTGCCGGCCTTGGACGGTTCGCCTAACGGAAATTCCGAGACGAGCACGCCTTTTTGGACGATTTCATGGGCCAGTTCGCGATGGCGTGCCGGGTAGACGATGTCGAGCCCGGTGCCGACCACCGCGATCGTCGAGCCCGCGCCACGCAATGCGCCACGATGTGCGGCGCCGTCCACGCCCAGTGCCAGGCCGCTGACGACACACCAGCCGGCCCCGCTCAGCGCCTGAGAGAACGACTCGGCATTTTTCAGGCCTTGCGGCGTGGCGTTACGGCTGCCCACCACGGCAATAATCGGCTGGCTGAGCAGCGCAGCGTTGCCCTTGACGTACAGCAGCGGCGGCGGATCTGGAATTTCCAGCAGGGTTTGCGGATAGGCCGCATCGGCCAGGGTGATCAGGCTGTTGCCTGGCTGTTCCAGCCATGCCAGCGCCGGTGCCAGCTTGACCGGGTCCGGACCCGCGGCGATCTGGCCGGCAATGTCGGCGCCGACTACCTGGCATAGAGCCGGAACGGGAGTCGCGTAAATTTCCTGGGGGGCACCGAATGCGGAAAGCAGGCGGCGAAAAGTTTCTGCGCCTATGCCTGGAATGAGCGAAAGGCCGATCCAGTCGCGTGCGTCGTCGGCTGAAACGGCCATGGATTTGGTCGGCGTATCCTTAATCAGGGCGTCCTTACCGCGTCGTTGAGGTGAATCGGGCGTTCCGATTGCATGACCAGCGCATAGGCGACATGGTCGAAGGTGCGGAACACCATGACCAGGCCGATGCGCTCGTCCGGCAGCTTGAGGAATTTGGCGTCTTCATCGTCCTTGGCCAGATTGACGATGCGCTTGCCGCCCTCACCCTTCTGAATGTCGAGATTGACTTCGGGAATGTGGTCGCGGGGATCGACCTGTTTCTTTTTGTTGACGATTTTTTCGCCATGGCTGTATACCGCCAGCACATGGCCTTCCTCCAGCCCGTCTTCGTTGCCGCGGTTGAGGGTGACGATGCTGTTACGGCTGATTTCCGCCACGCCGCCGTAGGAAGTCATGATGCGGCCGTCGATCTCGCTGTCCGGCGCATGCGGGATGAAACTGCCCAATAGTTTCTCCGGCGCCGGGACCAGCTTGTCCT
>NZ_DASXVH010000005.1:0-33830 GCF_036504375.1 Novimethylophilus sp. | reverse complement strand
GGGCGGCTTTGAAGAGCAAACCCAACCACATCATCCAGTACGGGCGACAGCAACGGTTTACACCATCACAGTGCAGGCCGCTTGCGG
Organism: Novimethylophilus sp.; assembly: GCF_036504375.1. NCBI lineage: Bacteria > Pseudomonadati > Pseudomonadota > Betaproteobacteria > Nitrosomonadales > Methylophilaceae > Novimethylophilus > Novimethylophilus sp. Next base: position 33,743 of record NZ_DASXVH010000005.1, on the reverse strand, counting down.
CCTGCACATCCACTAGCCTATGCCGTGGCACCCCATAAACGTTCACCCTCCGAGATGAACTTCATTTGATTCTCCTGATTTACCTCGTGGATCTTGTTTATCTGGCCGTCGATTTAATACATCTCCGGTGTTGTGGCCGCCGCCACCGCCTGGGTTATTTTCCAGGCTACTGATGGGCTTGTCGGCGGAAGTGAGATTAGCCGCACCGGCTTGTGCTGCAACGAATTTCATGACGTTATCAGGCACAGTCTGAATCAATGCGAAAGCGCCATGCATCGCAAAAACCATCATCACAAGATAAAGGCCGCAGAGCGCTACGAATGCGACCAGCCCTGTTGTGCTGTCGGCAGTGATGCCATCGACCAACGACAAAAAAATGTGATTTACAAACCAGCCCAAGGGGTAAGTCATGAGCACGGACAGCACGAGGGCAAATAGCAGGAGTGCCGGCTGCATTACCATGGCCAGGATCAGCATATAGCCGGGGCCAGCACGGCCAACCAGCTCATCACCCGAAGGATGTATGGTCATGGCAGCCATCAACGGACTGGCCAGAATGGCTTCGACCACAGAGACTAGCCAGCGCGTCACTCCTGAAATCCAGAAAATTGCCGGAATAGCGGGCAAGTACCAAGCCAGGAATGTGCCAACGGTCCACAAGCTATTGGTCACAAAATCAACCGTTCCCTGCAATGTTTTTAGTGCTTCGCCAACTTCAAAAACATTGCCTACGGTTAATGTCGCAACCCGGCTGCTGGCAACTCCGGCCAGCGCAAAATGAACAGTTTTCACGGCGATGCCAATGCCGATCATGTCATTGCCGATGGCACGCAGTTGCCCGAGTGGAGATGTATTGGCGCCGGCCAGACGCTCGGTCAAGGACTTGATGCCGAGCATTGCCGGCGCATTGAAAAGACGCCAGACATCGGACATTGAACGAACGCTTGAGGCATCCGCCACTTCGGCGTCATAGGCTCTGTCCGGCGCGTTTGCTCTATCCTTAATGTACTCATCCGTGACGGCCATGGCATCTTCATAGTTCTGCAAAACGATGGCCGTTTCCACTCGATCGATCGTGGCTGGTTGCGCTATGGGTAACGCATTGACAGCAGCCTGAATGCTGTCGTTGATGCGGGTCATATGATTGTACCAAGAGCCTGCATAGACCCAGCCGCCTTCTTTTGCTGACTTTATGAATACCTGCTTTGCGAGCTCCGGCGATGCGTCAACGGCCTGCTTGGCGGCTGCCTGCACCAAATCATGATATTTAGCCGCCGTCGATTCGATCACGCCCTTGGGCAGAGCACCTTTGTTATTAACGATGGCCTCCGCTACAGGTCTCAAGTCATTGACCATTTGCTCTATTCCCATGGCATGAGCGGCCAGGATAGGGCCCGCTGCCGCGCTAGACTCTGATCTGTCCGCTTGGGAGTTCTCCTGCCAGGTCAGAGCGCCGCATGTGTCGGGATTGATACGTGTGGTCGGCTGCTCTCGCCAGTGCAATTGCTCTGCCGCATTGCCATTGACTAGCATTGGCGCAACATCCTTGACCAAGACAATGCGAGTTGGCGAGTTTGAGCCAATAAATTGTTGGTTCATGGCTGCCATGCATACTTCGCCACGCAGGATCGTCGCGGCCAATGCGCGAGGATTAGGTACGCTGACGTAGCCTAGGGTGCCATCTATTGCCAGCTTGTCCATGGCAACATCCCACATACGGTCCGCCACGCCTACACCCTGCAGCGCCAGCCAGAGCACCCCCATCTGTAAGATACTGAACCCGGTCTGCAGTGGCAGTAGCAGGGAGGTACCAATTAGTGTTCGCAGTGGCACCCATATCTCTGACATGGACTTGCCTAATAGCTGCCCATCATGGGCAGAGTCCAAGGTTGCCTTGATCGTGGTGTACATGACGAACAGCATGCCAAGGAACAATACGGCGATATTAAATTCGCCCATCATTGCCCCAAGTACAGTCTGATTGCCCTGAACATCGACGCCCGCCTGCAGGGCATCGATGACAGCGCCGAATGTGTATCTAAGATAATCGACGGAAACATCCCCTGCAGGGGGTGCAAAAGCATGTAGTTGATCCGCAGCCATGACTACCACCTCCCCGGATTGCGAAACCAAGGGCCAAAAGCGTATAGATCCTGATCTCGGATTTGGCAGAAGCGGAAATGCCAGGTGATGCATTTCGCAAAGCACATAAAAATAAGCGCTGTGGCTACCAGGAAGCCTTGCACCGGATGGCTGCTGTGTGGAATGTAGGCCAGCCAAACGGTTGCCAGCATGGTTGATACAAACCAGGACCAGGCACGGACTCTGAAAGCTTGTGCTTGCCTGAGAAGGTGCTCTTCATTAAGGCCCAGTCGAGCAACTGCCTCATCAAAGGTTTCATGCCGGTAGTTTTCCGGTTTGTCCTGGATCCTGGATTTCGCTTGATGAAAGAGATCGCCGGCGTTATTGCCGATGCGCTGTAACGTCTCCGCCAGACCAACCAGGCCTAGCGATTTGGCCCATAGGTGAGCTGTTGTGCTGGCGGCTCTCCGAACGATGCCGCGCTTTTTCTGCTGTTCCATGTTTAAGCCTCCGCTTCCAATAAGTGTGTAAGAAAGTGGCGTGCGGCAGCGCCGCCGATGTCCGTACTACAAGCCGCCCGATAGGCTGCTGCCAGAGCGTTGATATGCGGTTTGATGATCGCGCAGCTAGCCTCGATCAAAGAATCAAAGTCAGGACCTTCAATGAGCTCTGGATTTACAGAAGTGACGATGTCTTCCAGGATCACTGGATCAATGATGTGACTTTCGTTTGTTAAACTTGGTATAGCCATGATCAAACCTCCGATGTAGGTTGGTTGTGGTTACGGTCACGTCGGGTTGCCGCCCGACGATGGCCGGACAGAATTAGCCCCGCTCCGCTTTTGCTATCTTGGGCGCGGGGCATTAGATTTTTTTGCTGCACGCTCGCGAGCTTCATCTTCGTCATGGCCATTGGCCAGCGCCTCGAAGTAGTGCATTTCGCTCTCGATGGCTTCGCGTTGACTGTTGGAAAGGTCGGATTGGGAAAGCTGGTCATGCAGCTGATCAGCTTTATGCTGAGCTGCAATCTCACGCTTTGCTTGTTCCTGGCGCTTAGACTCCCGAAGCTTTTCTGTGGCCTCAGTCTCTGCCTGCAGGCGGGCACGCTCCCGGGCTGCATCTGCTGTGAACACTGGTTGAAGTACGGCTTCTTGCCAGCCCTTGAGAGAGGACGTTTTTCGGCGCTTCATCCAGATGTCCTGAAATTCTTGATCGACGTCCTGGCCGCGCTCGATTTGCCATTGATAGTATTGAATCTTGCCTATTTCAAAGTTGAGTGAAGCAATCGTTTCCGCGAGTTTTTCACGTGCTTGGTTTTGCTCATTGGCCTTTGCAATCTCCCTTACTGCTTCGGGCAACATAATCAGTCGTGCATACATCTGCAGGGCTTTGCCATACGCCATCTTTGCCTGCCATTCTTTTGCCAACCTGCCTATAGATCCTGCGTTTTTATGCGCCTCTGCCGTCTTACGTTTCTTTTCCAGGGCGCTTTGATACTCAGTGCCGCCCAGGCGTGCAGCCAACGACTCCTTGAGCTTTTTGATGTCGATCTCGTGAAGCTCCTGGATGCGCTCCCTGGCAAGCTTCTGCTGCGCCTCTAGTTCCTTCCGTGCTTTGGATAGTGGTTCAATCCAACGGGTATTTCGATTCTCACCAGGGGATGGATCCGGTGTCATGGCTGCACCAGCGCCGGCTTGTTCCGACATGATTTTCTCCTTTTCGAGTTTCGTGCGGATTTCCGCTGGAGGCTCGAAGCCAACAACGGTGAGGCCTGCACGCATGGCCTCAATGTAAATTTGCGTTTTGAATTTTTCCGAGCCAGTAACACGGATCTGTTTCCAGCCCTTGGCGATAGCCAGGTCGATGGTGGCTATGGCTTCACGGGAGTTGCCATAGCGGGTAGCTAGTCGATCACCCTTATCGGTGATCTGGCCGCCCTGGAAAGAGATGGTTAATCCATCCTCTTTCTGTTGGATAAAGGTCAGGCGAGACGCAAGGGCGGCCGAGATTTGGGTGTGGTAGTGCTTTTGTAGTAACTGCGCTTTGTACTGCTGCCGGCGATCTAGGTTTTCGTTGCAGTCAATTTCGCCTCGATCGTGTCCAGACGCTGCGTGATGGGTAGCAACAGCTCTTGCAAGATCTCTAGAATGGAGGGCTCGTCTGACCTGGTCAGCAGTTGGATGATTTCGGCGAGCTGTTGCGATATTGTGGTCTGCTGCTCGGAGATTTTCAGTAGCACGGGCAAGGATTCGTTTTCTTCCATGGTTTTTCTCCTGCTGGATTTTGGTTTGGGTGTTTCGGAGCTGGGCATTTACCCCAGCAATGCTGCGGTTGATTTCGCCCTTCCGGGTTAACCTGCCTTTTTGTTCTGAGCGGACAGCACGCCGTCCTAAATGCACGCCAGGAGCAATGTCTAGGCCTTGATCCTTGTAGCTGCGATGATCAATTCTGGCTGTGCTGCCAGCAGCAGAGAGATGACGATTGGCAATGTCCTGCCAATCCTGTCTGATTTGAATTACCCATTCTTTCCCGCGCTCTTCGGTGGCAGTTTTTACGCAACCCCCAAGTTCTGGATTCTTTTTATTTGCGCGTTTGAAAAATAAGTCGGAACTACGCTCGATCCCATCCAGTTTGCGACCGCAGAACATAAGGTGAACATGTGGGTTGCCGTCATTACCGTGCATGCCAAGGCTATAGGGATGTATGTTGCCGACAATCTGCCGAGCAAATTCATTTGCCGCGGCAATTTGCAAATCGAGTGATAACTCGCGAGGAAGGGCGAATTCAATTTCATGGTAGAGGGCGCCGTTAGCGCGCTCGTATTCATCAGCCGCGATCCAAAATTCGCGTGGATCATCGGAGGCCCAGCTGGGCATATTGCCGCTCAGCGCATAGACAAGCGGCCCTTCGTGCTTTTTGGAAAAGCGACCATTGCGGTTGATATAGTCGAATTTATCAACACCGCGTTCACCCCGCGACTTGCTACCGAATTTTGTGGTGAGATGAAAAGTCGCCATGGCCGCGATCGAATTCAGTCCACCGAAGGTGCGCACTGTTTCTCATCCGAAGGGTGAGAAACATTTAAGTGCGCCTCGTTTGGCAACGAGGAAATTAGATTTGATGTCGCAAGCTCAAATTCGCGGTCGTTTTTGAGGATTTTTCGGCATACATCTACCCATTCTACGGTCTCGATTTCGCCGGTTTTCAGCAACGCCTCAACGACAATCCCCCAGCGAATAAGCCGTGCATTGCGCTCCTTGCGCTGATCGCTTTTGGCTTTGGATTGGATCTCGCGGATCCTGCGCTTCAGCTTGGCTTCACGCTCAATTAATTTCTGCAGTTCGGCCATTTAGCGCGACCTCACTATGAAACTGTCCCATTTGGCCCGCTCGGACTCAGCCTTAGGTGAACGTTTATGGGGCTTGTTTCCCCACTTAGTATCTTCGTCTCGCTTTTTGGCTTCGGCTGCGAGCCGAGCTTCGGCATCGGCAAGTGCCCGGAAGGCTGAGACAACTGCGCTCAAATAAGGGGCACGGTGGCCGGCAGCTGGAGCAATGCCACTGGCAACCTCCTTCACGCGCTCCGCGCCGTAGCGATCGACAAGAACCTGTAAGCCTTCGGCATCAGACGATGTCCAGATTTCAACGCCATGCTGCACAGCCTCATCGCCACGGCGTCGGCGGCCTTGGCCTTGTTTGTCCCTAGGCGTAGCAGCAGCATCGGCAGAGACGCACGCTTGCGCGTGCGGTGCTGCTGCTTCATTTTGCAAAACCTTAACCCCTTGCAGAACCTTAGTGTCGGCTTTGCCGATGATTGGTTTCACCGAAGATCGGAAAACCCGTTCTTCGGTGAGGTCGGCCACTGGTGCGGTTGCCAGAGGGGATTCAATTGCCCATCTGTCAGCAGAGATCAAAACCCAGCGTTTGCCAGCAACGCGACCGCTTTCCTCATCACGGATAGGTTCAATCCGAATTCCGCCAACCTCCTCCAACTCGCGAAGGCGAGCACGCAAGGCGTCGCGACCATCAGGTCCCATCATGGATAAGTGAGAAAGCCGTATTTGCCAGCCCTTGGGTAGATCCCAGAGGAAAGCAAATAGCCCCTTCGCGCCGAAGCTCAGGCGAGCATCGCGAAAAAGAGCGCGAGGAAGCGGCTTGGTGAAGTCAATTTCACCTTCCCGCTGAAGCTCAATGCTCATTAGATGAGGCCCTGCCTACGCAGCCGCTCAGCCTTTGTGGGAGCCCCTTTTTTGTTTAGGCCGCTAGCCCGTCGGGCAGGCCGGGGAAGCGCTGCCTCGTTCGGTGAGATGACGTAGCTTGCTAGCCAAGCGTCAACATCTTGTCTGCGCCAAAGGTTGCGCAGCGTACCAGGCAGCCGGCAACGAGGGGGTAACGCGTCAGGGTTACGCGATAAGTCGTTTCTAATGGAGTGTACTGATTTGCGCAGTATTAGCGCGAGATCTTCGATCGTGAGTAGTTGATCCATCTTCCAATAGTCCGTAACACCACTAACGTGGTGAGTTACGGCATAGGAAGTTCGATCTCTCCGCCTCTAATGAGGCCTATGTCTGACGCGGGGAACGCTCAGCGGCGGGGCTCTTTTTTTGCCGGTTAGATGGGCGGGTCGGACTCACGCCCACAACCCTTGAACTGCCTGCCTTTCCAGATCTGTTATGGATTCTGTGTTGCCGAGAATTGCGCATATAGCTCAATTCCCTCCTCAGTCCATGCCCGAAGCCAGCTGGAGGCTACCCTTTTCCCCCTTGCGGTTTCCCGCTTGTGCCGGGCCGCTCAGATACAAAGCTGGCGGCCAGGAGGAAAACTATCTAACTAGTTCTACAGCTCATGCCCTAGTTGCACACGATTCAAAGTTACTTGACGGATGCGCCGATGTCAACCATTAAGTTATTACGAGTGTGCCAAGGGCATATAAGCGCATCCCAATCTCTATCTGGGTTTGGCACAAACTTGGCACAGGCACTGTGCCAAAAGTTGGTAAATATTGGTAAATCGTGGGGTGGTATGGGAAATAAAAAATCCGCCTAAGTTGGCGGATTTATTGATAAATTATTGGGGTGGCTGATGGGACTCGAACCCACGACAACCGGAATCACAATCCGGGACTCTACCAACTGAGCTACAGCCACCATTGAACAACAAGGCCAATTGGCCTGCCCGACAGGAATCGAACCTGTAACCCCCAGCTTAGAAGGCTGGTGCTCTATCCGGTTGAGCTACGGGCAGAGATCGTCGGACAAATCTGGTCGGGGTGGAGAGATTCGAACTCCCGACATCCTGGTCCCAAACCAGGCGCGCTACCAGGCTACGCTACACCCCGAGGGGCGAAACTATAGCCAAATTGGCGCTTTCCGTCAATTTGAATCTGATAAAATGCCATGTTTTATACAGCGTCCTTAAGCATGACAGCGCAAATTATCGATGGCAAGGCAATCTCGGCGAGTCTGTTGGACAATATTCGTCATCAGATCAAGCAAAGAACGTCTGCAGGATTGCGTGTGCCCTGCCTCGCCGTGATACTGGTCGGTGGCGATCCGGCCTCGATGATATATGTGCGCAAAAAACGCGAAACCTGCGAACAGCTTGGCATGCGCTCACTGGCGCACAATCTGCCGGAAAGTACTTCGCTTGAGGAATTGCTGGCACTGATCGATACGCTAAACGCGGATTCAGGTGTCGATGGCATCCTGGTGCAGCTACCGTTGCCGGCCCATATCGATACCACCTGCGTGATCGAACGCATCGATCCTGCCAAGGATGTGGATGGCTTCCATCCCTACAATATCGGCCGCCTGGCGCAACGTAATCCGGTGCTGCGCCCCTGTACACCCAAGGGCGTGATGACGATGCTGGAAAGCATGCAGCTCGATCTCAGGGGCAAAAATGCAGTAATAGTCGGCGCATCCAACATTGTCGGCAGGCCCATGGCGCTGGAGCTGTTGCTGGCGGGTTGCACGGTGACGGTCTGCCATCGCTTCACGCGCGACCTGCCCGCTATTGTCGGCGGCGCGGAAATTCTGGTTGCCGCTGCCGGCAAGGCGGGGCTGGTGAAGGGGGAGTGGATACGCGAAGGTGCGGTCGTGGTGGATGTTGGCATCAACCGGCAGGCTGATGGCAAGCTTTGCGGCGACGTGGAATTCGAGACGGCAAAGGAACGTGCCGCATGGATTACGCCGGTGCCGGGAGGCGTTGGCCCGATGACTGTCGCGACACTGATGCAGAATACGCTGGAAGCGCTGGAGCGGCGCGAAGCCGGGAAATAAGCTTGCATACGGCAAACATCCCGAGCGGCCGCTCAGTGTTCGCACCAGCGCTTGAGCAAACTGACATCCACAAAAGTTTTCCCATAGGTCTCGCCCGAAACCAGCTTGAAAGGCGCGTCCGGTTCGCCCAAATCGCTAAGCACGGCTAGTGCGCCATCGAAATTATCCTGCGCCGTATAGCCATTGACCGTGACCAGCGTGCGGATTCCCGCTTCCAGGCTGGATATCAACCCATTTCTGGAATCTTCGAACGCCAGGCATTGCTGCGGTGTCAGGTTCATTTCGCGCATTGCCCAATGATAGATATCAGGCGCAGGTTTTTTTGCCGGTACGATATCGCCGGCGGCAATCACTTCGAACCAAGTCTCGGCGTCTTCCGCCAGGCTGTGCCGTAGCAGCGAGGTAACGTTCTCCGGCGTCGTGGTCGTCACTACGGCCAAACGCAAGCCGGCGGCGCGCGCTTCCTGCAGCAAGCGTTTGACGCCCGGGCGCATCGGAATCAAGCCTTGAGCCAGCAAGGTTGTATAGTGGCGCGTCTTGGCCGTATGCAGTTTGTTGACCAGGCCGTCGAAGTTCGCGGGCCGGACGTAACTCGGCCGGAAATGTTCGACGTAATAGCGGATGCGTTCCTTGCCACCGGTAACCGCCAGTAATTTGCCGTACAGTTCCGCATCCCAATGCCAATCGAGGCCGAACTGCTCAAAAGCTTGATTGAACGCGGGGCGATGGCCTTCTCGCTCGGTGTCCGAGAGCGTGCCATCAACATCGAATAAAAGAGCTTCTATTGCCATGCTGGATTTATTTCCCATTCATCAGTAAACTTGCGCCTTCATTGATTTTTTGCTACCAAAGTCTCTGTCAGCGGAGACCTGATCAATATGCCAGAAGAGATAACCCGCCAATTCACTCCTTATGTGCCGAAGGGCGATGAGGAGTACATGAGCAGTCAGCAGCGCGACCATTTTCGCAAAATTCTCAATAGCTGGAAAGCCGAGCTTTCGAATGACATAGACCGTACCGTGCATACGATGCAGGATGAAGTGACGATGTTCGCCGACCCCAACGATCGCGCCAGCCAGGAGTCCGATATGGCGCTGGAACTGCGCAATCGCGACCGCGAGCGCAAGCTGATCAAGAAAATCGACGAAACCCTCGCCAAGATCGACGCCGACGAATACGGTTACTGCGAAAGCTGCGGCGTAGAAATCGGTCTGAAAAGGCTGGAGGCCCGCCCGACGGCAACGCTATGCATTGACTGCAAAACGCTGGACGAAATCCGCGAGCGGCAAGTGGCCAAGTAAGCTTTATTCTTTAGCAATAAAAAGGCCGGATGCTTGCGCACCCGGCCTTTTGTTTTGTAGCGCCGCTTACTGTTGTTCTGCAGGCGCGCTTTCTTCGGTGCGTACCGGCGGGTCGATCAGTGCCTTCATCGACAGGCGGACCTTACCCTTGTCGTCGACTTCGATCACCTTCACGCGCACGATCTGGCCTTCCTTGAGGAAGTCGCTCACGGCATTGACGCGCTGGTGGGCGATTTGCGAGATATGCACCAGGCCGTCCTTGCCCGGCAGCAGGGACACGATCGCACCGAAATCCAGCAGGCGCTGAACGGCGCCTTCATAGACTTGGCCCACTTCCACCTCGGCGGTAATCGCCTCGATGCGGCGCTTGGCTTCTTCGCCCGCTTCGGCGCTGACGCAGCCGATCTTGATGGTGCCGTCGTCCTCGATATCGATCGTGGTGCCGGTTTCTTCGGTCAGTGCACGGATTACCGCGCCGCCCTTGCCGATCACGTCGCGGATTTTTTCCGGATTGATCTTCAGCGTGATGATGCGCGGGGCGAAGGCCGACAGGTCCTCGCGCGAATGATCCAGCGCGCCCTTCATCAGGCCGAGGATGTGCATGCGGCCTTCCTTGGCTTGGGCCAGCGCTACCTTCATGATCTCGGCGGTGATACCGGTGATCTTGATGTCCATCTGCAGCGCGGTGATGCCGTTGTCAGTGCCGGCCACCTTGAAGTCCATGTCGCCCAGGTGATCCTCATCGCCCAGGATGTCGGTCAGCACTGCGAAGCGGTTGCCTTCCTTGATCAGGCCCATAGCAATACCGGCGACGTGTTCTTTCATCGGCACGCCGGCATCCATCAGCGCCAGACAGCCGCCGCAGACGGAAGCCATCGAGCTGGAGCCGTTGGATTCTGTGATTTCGGACACCACGCGGATGGTATAGCCGAATTCTTCCTTGGAGGGCAGCGCGGCCAGCAGTGCGCGCTTGGCCAGGCGGCCGTGGCCGATTTCGCGGCGCTTGGGCGTGCCCACGCGGCCGGTTTCGCCGGTGGCGTACGGCGGCATGTTGTAATGCAGCATGAAGCGGTCGGTGTATTCGCCTTGCAGCGCGTCGATGATCTGCTCATCGCGGCCGGTGCCCAGTGTAGCGACGACCAACGCCTGGGTTTCGCCGCGGGTGAACAATGCGGAGCCGTGGGTGCGCGGCAATACGCCGGTGCGGATGGTGATCGGGCGCACGGTGCGGGTATCACGCCCGTCGATGCGCGGCTCGCCGTTCAGGATCTGGCTGCGCACCACCTTGGCTTCCAGGCCGAACAGCGCATCCTTGATCTGGTTGGCGCGGGCGGTATCGGTGCCTTCGGTAATCAGCTCGGCCAATACGCGGTTCTTGATTTCATCCAGCTTGCCGGAGCGCGTCTGCTTGGATTTGATCTTGTAGGCTTCGTTAAGATCGTCGCCGGCCAGTGCGGTCAGCTGTTCGATCAGCGCGGTGTCGGATTCCGGCGGGGTCCAGTCCCAAGGGGTCTTGCCGACTTCGGCAGCCAGTTCGTTAATCAGGCTGATCACCGCCTGCATTTCGTTGTGGCCGTACACCACGGCGCCCAGCATCACATCTTCCGACAGCTGCTGCGCTTCCGATTCCACCATCAGCACGGCCTTGTCGGTTGCGGCTACTACTAAATCCAGCTCGGTATCCTTGAGTTCGGTCGCGGTCGGGTTCAGTACGTACTCGCCGTTGATATAACCGACGCGGGCTGCGCCGATCGGGCCGTAGAACGGAATGCCGGAAATTGCCAGCGCGGCGGAAGCGCCGATGATCGCCGGAATGTCGGAGTCAATCTCGCTGTCGGACGACATCACGGTCGCGACAATCTGAATCTCGTTATAGAAAGCTTCGGGGAACAGCGGGCGCAACGGGCGGTCGATCAGACGCGAGGTCAGCGTTTCCTTCTCGGAAGGGCGGCCTTCGCGCTTGAAGAAGCCGCCGGGAATCTTGCCCGCGGCGTAGGTGCGCTCCTGATAATCGACCGTCAGCGGGAAAAAGTCCTGGCCCGGCTTTACTTCGGTCTTGCCTACGGCGGTGACCAGCACCACGGTATCATCCAGGCTCACCAGCACTGCGCCATCGGCTTGACGGGCGATTTCGCCCGTTTCCAGCGTTAGGGTGTGCCTGCCAAATTGTATTGATTTCTTGATTGGTTTCATGATTAATGTCCTCTAGATGGCAAACAAGCCGATCAGACGCAGCGTTACCGCTGCGTCTGATCGGCTTGTTTCATTGAATGCAGAAATAAAAGGCTTATTTGCGTAGACCAAGGCGCTCGATCAGCGAGCGGTAGCGATCCGCATTCTTGCGCTTGAGGTAGTCCAGCAACTTGCGGCGCTGGCTCACCATCATCAGCAGGCCACGGCGGGAGTGGTGATCCTTGGCATGAGCCTTGAAATGCTCGGTCAGCGTGGAGATGCGGCTGGTCAGCAACGCCACTTGAACTTCCGGGGAACCGGTGTCGTTCTGGGCCTGCTGGTACTCACCAACAATCTTGGCTTTTTCGGCGGTCGTAACGGACATCTTACTCTCTCTTTTTCTCTAAAATCTTGAGCCGAGCATTTTAACCGTAATTCCTGCAGCTTTACAAGCGTTTTCGGGGCGCATTATGATGGGCCGGGGCCGGAGCATCGTTTGTTCGATAGCATATTTCCTTGCCAAGTGGGCATGAAATCCAGTAGAATCCGCGCTTTTCCTTTTTCAGAACAAAGAGAAAACCGACTATGGTTATCATCAGGCTTGCTCGTGGCGGCGCCAAGCGCCGTCCGTTCTACAACGTAGTGGTGGCTGATTCGCGTAACCGTCGCGACGGTCGTTTCATCGAACGCATCGGTTTCTACGATCCGTTGGCCAAGGAAGGCACCGAGGGCTTGCGCCTCAACAGTGAGCGCATCGCTTACTGGCAAGGCAATGGCGCACAGCTTTCCGACTGCGTGGCCAAGCTGGTCAAGCGCACCGCTGCTTAGTTAGACTTAGCTAGAAAGTTGGAACAACCATCTGATCAGATGGTAGTGATGGGGCGCATTGTCGCCCCATACGGCATTAAAGGCTGGGTGAAAATCCAGCCTTTTACCGAAGCGCTGGACGGTCTGTTCGATTATGAACACTGGTGGCTTGCCGACAAAGGTGGCTGGCGCGAAGGCGAAGTAGAAGACGCCAAGGTTCACGGCAGCGTGCTGGTTGCCAAGTTCGTGGGCTGTGAAGGACGCGATGGCGCGTTTGCGCTCAAGGGCAAGGAAATCGCGGTTTCTCGCGACGAGATGCCAGAGGCCGAAGAAGGCGAGTATTACTGGTCCGATTTGATCGGGCTGAATGTTCGTAATCTTCAGCAGGTTGATCTGGGTAAGGTCAAGGACGTGTTCGAGACTGGCGCCAACGACGTGCTGGTGGTGCGGGGTGAACGCGAGCGGCTGATTCCGTTCGGTGGTCAGGTGGTGCAGGAAGTCGATCTGGCAAAGGGCGCCATATTGGTCGATTGGGATGCCGACTTTTGAACGTGCAGTTCGATGTCGTGACTTTATTCCCGCCGATGTTCGAGGCGGTAAGCAAGCATGGCGTGACGTCAAGGGCCCTGGAAATGGGGCTGTATGGCCTGCACCTGTGGAATCCGCGTGATTTCACCGCTGACAACTATCATACGGTAGACCACCGGCCCTATGGCGGCGGCCCCGGCATGGTGATGATGGCCGAGCCGCTGGAGAAAGCAATCGCCGCGGCGAAGCAACGACAACGCGAGGCGGGTGTCGAGAGCACGAAAGTGATCCACCTGTCGCCGCAAGGCCAGCCGTTGACCCATGCCAAGGTCATGGAGCTCACGGCCCAGCCTGGCCTGATCCTGCTGGCGAGCCGCTACGAAGGCGTGGACGAGCGCTTGATAAAGCGCCGGGTGGACGAGGAAATCTCCATCGGCGACTACGTGCTGTCGGGCGGCGAACTGCCGGCGATGGTGCTGATCGATGCGGTCGTACGGCACCTGCCCGGCACATTGAACGACGCCGACTCCGCGGTCGAGGATTCGTTCGTGGATGGGCTGCTGGATTGCCCGCACTATACGCGGCCTGAAGTGTACAAGAATGAGGCGGTGCCGGCGGTTTTATTGTCCGGGCACCATGAAGAGATTCGCCGCTGGCGCCTGAAGCAGGCGTTGGCGCGAACCCGGGCAAGGCGCCCGGACCTGCTGGAACACCGGCAGTTGACCAAAGAGGAGTCTCGGCTGCTCGCTGAGATCGAGCAGGAACAAGACTCCGCATAACTAGAAAGGAGCCATCATGGCTAATATCATTCAGATGTTGGAACAGGAAGAAATCGCCCGCCTGGGCAAGACCATCCCGACCTTTGCCCCCGGCGACACCGTCGTGGTGCAAGTAAAGGTGAAGGAAGGCAACCGCGAGCGTCTGCAGGCTTATGAAGGTGTGGTCGTTGCCAAGCGCAACCGCGGCCTCAACTCCAGTTTCATCGTGCGCAAGATTTCCTCGGGCGAAGGCGTGGAACGTACCTTCCAGACCTACTCTCCGCTGATCGCAAGTATCGAGTTAAAACGCCGCGGCGATGTGCGCCGCGCCAAGCTGTACTACCTGCGCGAGCGTTCCGGCAAATCCGCACGCATCAAGGAAAAATTGCCGAACCGCGCCAAGGAAGCCGCTGCAGAACCCGCAGCCGAGTAATCCGCGCGGTTCCCCACAAAACCCTGCCCCAGCAATGGCGCAGGTTTTTTGTTTTTCGGGGTAAGATAAGCGGATGACTTACCAAGCTTGTATAGCCACTCCCTTCGCAATGCTCGGCATCCGTTGCACTGAGGAGGCCGTGACCGAAATCGATTTCCTGCTGCACTCAACCCCGCCGCTGGCCCCGAGCAGCGGTATCGCCCGAGCGGTACGCCGCGCCATCGAACATTACCTGCAACACCCCCATTGCGATTTCGACCTGCCGCTGGCCGTTGCGGGCACGCCTTTCCAGCGCCGGGTCTGGGACGAGTTGCGCCGCATCCCCGCCGGGCAAGCCATCACCTACGCCGAACTCGCGTGCCGGGTAGGCTCCGGCGCCCGCGCCGTTGCCAATGCCTGCGGCGCCAATCCCATCCCCGTGATCATCCCCTGCCATCGCGTCGTTGCGGCGAATGGATTGGGCGGATTCATGCGCGGGCACATGGATTCCTCCCTCGATATCAAGCGGTGGTTATTGACCCATGAACGAAGCGCACCAGGCGCTGCTTGACGCGTTCATCGACCAGCTGTGGCTGGAAGACGGCCTCGCGCGCAACACGCTGGAAAGCTACCGGCGCGATCTCGCCCAACTCGCGGGCTGGCTGGAACAGCGCGGCACCGTGTTGCTCGCCGTCAGCCGTGCCGATCTCGAGCAGTACCTCGCACGCAAAAGCCCGGTTTCCAAGCCCCGCAGCATAGGTCGCCTGATCGCCAGCCTGCGCCGTTTTTACCGGTATTTCATGCGCGAGGGCAAGATCAGCGTCGATCCCACGCTGCAACTCGATTCGCCCAAGCTGCCGCGGTCATTGCCCAAAAGCCTTACCGAAGACGACGTGGTGCAGCTGCTCAATGCGCCGAGCGACGACGAGTCATTGGGGCTGCGCGACCGGGCGATGCTGGAAATGCTCTACGCCACCGGCTTGCGCGTGTCCGAACTGGTCAACCTCAAGGTGAGCGAGGTGAGCATTGCGGAAGGTGTGGTGCGCGTAACCGGCAAGGGCAGCAAGACGCGGCTCGTGCCCCTGGGCGAAGAAGCGCTGGACTGGATTACGCGCTACATGGAGCAGGGCCGTTTGGGCCTGCTGGACGGCCAGCTTTCCGACAGTATGTTCGTCACCCAGCGCGGTGGCGCGATGACGCGGCAGGCGTTCTGGTATCTGGTCAAGCGCTACGCCAGGCTGGCTGGCATCGCCAAGCCGATGTCGCCGCATGTGCTGCGGCATGCGTTTGCGACGCACTTGCTCAACCACGGCGCGGATTTGCGGGTGGTGCAGATGCTGCTGGGGCATGCGGATATTTCGACGACGCAGATTTATACGCATGTGGCGCGGGAGAGGTTGAAGGCGTTGCATGCGAAGCATCATCCGCGGGGATGAGCAGATCAAAACAAAAAGCCGGGTTTCCCCGGCCTTTTGGTTGCTGGATTCCGGCTTGCGCCGGCACGACCTGAAATTATTCGTACCGCGAAAACGCCAGGCTCGCGTTCGTTCCGCCAAACCCGAAACTGTTCGACAGCACCGTGTTGAGCTTGGCCTCGCGCGTCTCGCGCGCGATAGGCGCGCCTACCGCCGCCGGGTCGAGCTCGGTGATGTTGGCCGAGGCAGCGATGAAACTGTTTTCCAGCATCAATAGCGAATAAATCGCCTCGTTCGCGCCCGCCGCGCCCAAGGCGTGGCCGGATAGCGATTTGGTGGAGCTCACGGGCGGCATGTCTTTGCCGAACACGGTGAGCATGGCTTCGAGTTCCTTGGTGTCGCCGGCGGGGGTGCTGGTGCCGTGGGCGTTGAGGTAATCGACCTTGCCTTGGACGGTTTCCAGCGCCTGCTGCATGCAGCGCACGGCACCCTCGCCCGAGGGCGCGACCATGTCGTAGCCGTCCGAGGTAGCGCCGTAGCCTACCAGTTCGGCGTAGATCCTGGCGCCGCGCTGCTTGGCGTGCTCCAGTTCTTCCAGCACCAGGATGCCGCCGCCGCCGGAGATGACGAAGCCGTCGCGGGTCGCGTCATAGGGGCGCGAGGCGGTTTGCGGGGTGTCGTTGTACTTGGAAGAGAGCGCGCCCATGGCGTCGAACAGCATGCTCATGGTCCAGTGCACTTCCTCGGCGCCGCCGGCGAAGACGATGTCCTGCTTGCCCAGTTGGATCAACTCGCCGGCATTGCCGATGCAGTGCGCGCTGGTGGCGCAGGCGGAAGAAATTGCATAATTCACACCCTTGATCTGGAACGGCGTGGCGAGGCAGGCGGTGACGCCGTTGGACATGGTCTTGGTGACCATATAGGGGCCGACGCGGCGGATACCTTTTTCGCGGAAGGTGTCGGTGGCCTGCGTCATGCTCTCGGTGGAGGTGCCGCCGGCGCCGACGATGAGGCCGGTCCTGGGATTGGAGATGTTGTCGTGCTCCAGGCCGGCGTCGCGAATCGCTTCCTGCATCGCCAGATAGGCATAGGCCGCGCCGTTGCCCATGAAGCGCAAGGTCTTGCGGTCGATGCGCGCTTCGATGTCTTCATGGCTTAAGTTGATCGGGCCATAGACGTGCGAACGCATGCCGAGATCGGCATACTCCTGCGAGTGCCTGATGCCGGAACGGCCGTTCTTCAGCGATTCCAGCACTTCCTGTTGGTTGTTGCCGAGACTGGACACGATGCCCATCCCGGTGACGACGACGCGACGCATTTCCACGTCCTCCCTAAAAGTTATCAGTGCGAGTGAATAATCCTACTCGCAGATCGTTGGCGGCGTAAATCTCGCGGCCGTCCACTTCCATTCGCGCATCCGCGATCCCCATCACCAGTTTGCGCATGACCAGGCGCTTGATGTCGATGTGGTAGGTGATGCGTTTGTTGGTGGGCAGGACTTGTCCGGTGAATTTGACTTCGCCGGAACCCAGTGCGCGGCCATGGCCGGGGCCGCCCATCCAGCCAAGATAGAAGCCGACCAGCTGCCACATCGCGTCCAGCCCGAGGCAGCCCGGCATGACCGGGTCGCCTTCGAAATGGCAGCCGAAAAACCACAGGTCGGGACGCACGTCGAGTTCGGCGACGATCTTGCCTTTGTCGAACAAGCCGCCGTCTTCGGTAATCGAAACAATACGGTCGAACATCAGCATCGGGGGAAGAGGCAGCTGCGCATTGCCGGGGCCGAACATTTCGCCGCGCCCGCAGGCGAGCAACTCCTCATAGTTAAAGCTATTTTTTTTTTGCATGGCGAATGAATCGCAAGGGGATGATGGACCGATATGGAATCATAACCAACTGTGCCATTTGGCACAATCTGCAAAGAGGTTGCGGATAGGCTTTCGCGTTTGCGGTATCATCGCCATTTTCTGTTCCGGAGCAAGCCCATGAAGAAAAGCATACTCGCGGCAATCAGCGGCATTGCCGCCCTGGTGGCCGCGGCTGCCGGTTACAATGCAATTGCCGATACCACTGTCAAGGAAAAACCCGCGATGAAACAAACCATCAACGATCTCGAAAAAATCGACCAGAAAATCGGCGAAGGCAAGGAAGCTTTCCCCGGCACCAACGTCAAAGTGCACTACACCGGCTGGCTGTACGACCCCAGCAAGGCGGACGGCCATGGCAGCAAATTCGACAGTTCGCTGGATCGCGGCGACCCGTTCATGTTTTTCCTGGGCGGCGGACAAGTCATCCGCGGCTGGGATGAGGGCGTGGTGGGCATGAAAATCGGCGGTAAGCGCACGCTGATCATCCCCTCGCACATGGGCTACGGTTCGCGCGGCGCCGGCGGCGTGATTCCGCCTTATGCCACCTTGATATTCGACGTGGAACTGCTGGAAGTACAGTAACTTTAATCAACTCCCGAAGATCGTTCGGTCTTCGGGAGTCTCTAAAAAAAGCAGGGAATTTACAAACTTTCGTCGCGGCGTAAAATAAGACTATATTATCTTAATATGCGGGGTGCGCCATGTTGAAAGTCTTGTTCGGGTCCACGGTCGGGATCATGAGTATCCTGACGGTGCTGGGAACCAGCATCGTGATTTGTTTCTGGCTCTATTTTGCGTTCAAGAAACACGACGAATGACGGTTCCGGCTTTTCAGTCCAGTCCGAGGCTGGTCCATAACTGGTCGACGCGCTGTTTTACCTGCGGGCTCATCGCGATCGGCTGCCCCCACTCCCGGTTGGTTTCGCCCTTCCACTTGTTGGTCGCGTCCATGCCCATTTTGCTGCCCAAGCCTGATACCGGGCTGGCAAAATCCAGGTAGTCGATAGGGGTGTTTTCCGCGATCAGGGTATCGCGCGCGGCATCCACGCGGGTGGTCATCGCCCAGATGACTTCTTTCCAATCGCGGATGTTCACGTCGTCGTCGGTGACGATGATGAATTTGGTGTACATGAACTGGCGCAGAAAGCTCCAGATGCCGAACATCACGCGCTTGGCGTGGCCGGGGTACTGTTTCCTGATACTGACCACCGCCAGCCGATAGGAACACCCCTCCGGCGGCAGGTAGAAATCGGTGATTTCGGGAAACTGTTTTTGCAGCAGCGGCACGAATACTTCGTTGAGCGCGACGCCGAGCACGGCCGGCTCGTCCGGCGGCTTGCCGGTATAGGTGCTGTGGTAGATCGGGTCGCGCCGCATCGTGATGCGGTCGATAGTGAATACCGGAAAACGGTCGACTTCGTTGTAGTAGCCGGTATGGTCGCCGAACGGGCCTTCCAGTGCGGTTTCCTGCGGTGCGATATAACCTTCGAGCACGATTTCCGCGCCGGCCGGCACATGCAAGTCGTTACTCAGGCATTGGACGATTTCGGTCTTGCCGCCGCGCAGCAGTCCGGCGAACTGGTATTCGGACAGAGTATCCGGCACCGGCGTGACCGCGCCCAGGATGGTCGCGGGATCGGCGCCCAGCGCCACGGCGACCGGGAAATTCTGGCCCGGATGTGCCGCGCACCAGTCGCGAAAATCCAGCGCGCCGCCGCGATGCGCCAGCCAGCGCATGATGACCTTGTTTTTGGCGATCACTTGCTGGCGGTAGATGCCGAGGTTCTGCCGCTCCTTGAGCGGACCCTTGGTGACGGTGAGTCCCCAGGTGATCAGCGGGCCGGCGTCGCCGGGCCAGCAGGTCTGGATCGGCAAGCGCGCGAGATCGACCTCGCTGCCTTCCCAGACCACTTCCTGGCACGGCGCGCTATTGACTACCTTGGGCGCCATGTCGAGGATTTTCTTGAACTTCGGCCACTTGTCCCAGGCGTCTTTCAGCCCCTTGGGCGGTTCCGGTTCCTTCAGAAAGGCGAGCAGCTTGCCGACATCGCGCAAGGCCTCCATGTTCTCCTCGCCCATCCCCAGTGCCACCCGGCGCGGCGTGCCGAACAGATTGCCCAGCACCGGCATGCCGTGGCCGGCGGGGTTCTCGAACAGGATGGCGGGGCCGCCGGATTTCAGCACACGGTCGCAGATTTCGGTCATTTCCAGGTGCGGGCTGACCGGGACGCTGACCCGCTTCAACTCGCCCAGATTCTCCAGTTGCGCGATGAAGTCGCGCAGGTCGCGGTATTTCATGGATGCCGGTTCTCTTGAACAATGCCGCCGATTGTAGCAAACGCGGCACGGGCCTTGCGGATTTGCGTTGCGCAGGGCTTATCGATTTGCCTCGCGGCACGCTTAGGCGCTACACTTTACGGCTATTTTCCCGACTGGTGAGTGAGCAATGAAGGCGCGTGTGAAGTGGATCGAAAACGTATGTTTCATGGGCGAATCGGAGACCGGTCATGCCGTGGTGCTGGACGGCGCACCGGATGCCGGCGGGCGCAACTTGGGCATGCGGCCGATGGAAATGCTGTTGATCGGCATGGGCGCCTGCACCTCCTTCGACGTCGTGACCATCCTCAAGAAAGGCCGTCAGCCGGTTACCGATTGCGTGGCCGAGATCGAGGCCGAACGCGCCGCAGAGGTGCCCAAGGTGTTTACCAGAATCCACGTGCATTTTGTCGTCACCGGCCGCGGTCTTAATCCGGCACAGGTGGAGCGCGCGGTGAAACTGTCGGCGGAGAAATACTGCTCGGCTTCCATCATGCTCGGCAAGAGCGCCGAGGTGACGCACGATTTCGAGATCGTCGAAGAGGCAGCCTGAGTCTTTGTGGCGTAATTCCTGGCTTGCGCCAGCCACGGCTGGAATCCGCCATGTCCTCTTCCGGTGCTTCAGTTCGCTACGCTACGCACTCTGAGCGTTTCCTGTTTTTTAATCAAGTCCAACAGCCGGTCGATATTCGGATGTTTGCCGGGATTCAGTTTGGCATCGTCGGTATGCTCGGCATACAGTTCGCAACCGCGCTCTGCGGCGGCGGGGGTGATGACGCCGAATTGCCGGGCGAGGTGCAGGTAGAGGCGCAGTGAGCCTTGGCTGCCGGCCTTGTTTTCGATGACGGCGGTAAGGTTGCCTGCGGCGTCGAGCAATTCCAGGCGGGCAATGCCGTCGATGGCGGGAAAGGTATCCAGGTTTTTTTTGAAAGATGGCATGCGTTAAATCCAGTAAGTCGTGCTGGTCATTATTTTCGAGGAAAGCTGCATGGCTAGTTTCACCGGCAGCGGCAATTCCACCCCGCCGTGTTCAAGTGCAGTGGTGGCGTGGCGGGCTTCGTCGATTTTCATTTGTTCGAGTATGGCGCGGCTTTTTTCGTCTTGCACGGGCAGGCGTGCAAGGTGGCTTTCAATATGCTTGCCGACCTGTTTTTCGGTTTCGGCCAGAAATCCCAGATTCCATTTGTCGCCCAATGCGCCGGCCAGTGCCCCGAGCGCAAAGGAGCCGGCGTACCACACCGGGTTGAGCAGGCTTTTATGGCTGCCGAGTTCCCCGATGCGTTTTTCGCACCAGGCCAGATGTTCGGTTTCTTCCTCCGATGCCTGGCGTAGCGCGGTTTCGGTCGCAGGATTGCGCGCGGTGAGAGCCTGGCCGTTGTAAAGCGCCTGGGCGCATACCTCGCCGCTATGATTGACGCGCATCAACGCCGCCGCCTGTTTCTTTTCGGATTCTGAGAGCGGGGTTTCGGCGCGGCCGCGATCGGGCTGCGGCCTGACACTATGAGCCGGCGCGAATACCGTGCGCAGACCCTTGTCGAATTCGGTAATCAACTTGTCCAAGGAATTCATTCCAGTCCTCCCGTGAAGCCCATTTGCCGCGCCAGCAGCATGACCGGATGCGAAATTTGCACGGGCATATCCGCTTCATTCAAGCCTCTGGCGAGATGCAGCGCGCAGCCGATGTTCGCAGTCACCAGATAATCGGGCGCCACCTCACCGCAAGCGGAAATTTTATCATCGCGCAAGCCGTTGGCCATGTGCGGCTGGGTCAGCATATAGCTGCCGGCACCGCCGCAGCATTGGGCGTTGCCGGGCAGGGCCACGATCTCTGCCTGCGGAATATGCTGCAGCAGGGTTTGCTGCACGCCCTTGGCCTTGAGGACGTTGCGCAAGGTGCAGGGCTCCTGCACCGCGATTTTGGCTCGCAGAGGTGCAATCGTGACTTTTTCCCAGCCGCTGGCCTGGGCCAGGAAAACATTGATATCCTGCACCCGATCCGGCATGAATTCAATCAGGCGCGCGCCGCAGCCGCTCGCCACCGTCAGCACCGGCATTGCGGCGAAAGCTGCAAAAGCTGCTGAATTGCGCGTTTCCAGCGCCATCGCACCGTCGCTATCGCCCGCCTGGCGATGCAAGCCACCACAGCAGGTCTGCGCGGGAGGGATGTGCACCGTATAGCCCAGGCGGTTGAGCACAAAAACGGATGCCGCCAGCGTTTCAGCGTCCAGTGCATTGCTTACGCAGCCGAGGAACAGACAGACTTCGTTCTGTGCAGAAGTGGCGGTATACCGGGTTTTCCAGCGATATTGCCTGGATGCGGCGGGCAGCGATTTGAATATTTTCCGCAGGCCGAGGCTATTCGCCAGGCGCAGCAGGCCGCCGGCCAGGCGCGACAGCGCCGGATTGACGATGATACGCGTAGCGAGCGGCAGCGGCGAGCCGTGCTTTTGGTGGATCAGCGCCCGCGCCTCGTCGGCGATCGTGCCGTAGTTGACGTGATTGGGGCAGGCGTTTTCGCAGGCGCGGCAGGTCAGGCACAGATTCATGTGCTCGATGTAACGCTCGCTCATCGGCAGCGTGCCTTGCGCCACGGCCTGGGTCAGCAGGATGCGTCCGCGCGGCGAATCGGCTTCCGACTGTGTTTTGCGGTAGGTCGGGCAGTGTGGCAGGCACAGGCCGCAGGCGACGCAGCGGCCGGTTTCCGTGACCAGTAACGATTGAATCGGGGACGCGTGGTTCATGGAGTCATATCCGGCATAAAGCAAAAACCGCCATACCGGGTCAGCGGCATGGCGGTGCGGAGTTTCTGTCAAGGCAGTTATTTCTTTTGCAGAATCTGCAAACCCTTGAGCAGATTCATCGCCTGGATGAACTGGAAGTCGTTCTTCGATCCTGGTTCGACCGGGGTTTGGTGCTCGGTCTTGACATCCTTGTCTGACTTGCCGTCCTTGTCGTTGTCTTTTTCCGGAACCGCAGGCTTGATCGGTTCTGCCGACGGCGTATTGGCATCCTTGGGGTTGGCCAGATGGCGTGTCAGGTCGGCTTCGCGCAGATAGAAACCGGAGTCGGCGGCGTCCTCGACCACGATGTCCGGCACAATGCCCTTGGCCTGAATGGAGCGCCCCTTGGGCGTGAAGTAGCGCGCCGTGGTGAGCTTGATCGCGGTGCCGTTGTTCATCGGCAGGATGGTCTGTACCGAGCCCTTGCCGAAGCTCTGCGTGCCCAGAATGATCGCACGCTTGTGGTCCTGCAGTGCGCCGGCGACGATTTCCGAGGCGGAGGCCGAGCCGCCGTTGACCAGCACCACCATGGGCACGGCCTTGATGTCGGCCGGCAGGTTTTTCAGGTAGTCGTCACGCGCGCCGCCCTTGGAATAATTTTCCGGGTTCGCGGTCAGGCGCATCTTGGCATCGTTGGTGCGGCCTTCGGTGTAAACCACCAGTTCATTCCTGGGCAGGAAAGCCGCGGAGACGCCGACCGCACCGTTGAGCAGGCCGCCGGGGTTGTTGCGCAGGTCGAGCACCAGCCCCTTGAAGCCGCCATTACTCTCGTCGTGCATGGTTTTCAGTGCCTTGGCCAGATCTTCGCCGGTATGCTCCTGGAACTGGGTGATCCTCACATAGGCGTAGCTTGGCTCCGGCGCTTTGTATTTAACGCTCTGCACCTTGATGACGGCGCGCATCAGCGGGAAAATCAGCGGCTTGTTTTCGCCCTTGCGCAACACGGTGAGCACGATCTGGGTGTCGGGCTTGCCGCGCATGCGCTTTACCGCATCATTCAGCGACATGCCTTTAACCGGGGTGTCGTCAAGCTTGATGATGAGGTCGTTGGGTTTGAGGCCGGCCTTGTAGGCAGGCGTGTCTTCGATCGGCGAGACGACTTTGACGAAACCGTCTTCCATGCCCACTTCTATCCCTAAGCCGCCGAATTCGCCCTGCGTTCCGGCCTGCAGTTCCTTGAAGCCGTCGGCATCGAGATAGGCGGAATGCGGGTCGAGGCCGGACAGCATGCCGTTGATGGCCTCGGTGATCAGTTTCTTGTCTTCGACCGGTTCGACGTAATCGCTTTTGATCTTGCCGAACACTTCGGCAAACGCACGCAAGTCGTCGAGGGGTAGCTGAGTCTTGCTGTCTTTATCGGCGATGGCCGGGTAGTTCAGGCTCAACATCACGCCCAGCAGGGCACCTAAAGCCACCAGTCCAAACTTCTCAAGTCTTGCGCGCATTTTCGATTCCCGGTTAATTCGCAGTTCGATTGGACAGCGAAATTGTCAAAGCGTTTATTTTCCGCTATTTGCGCGCGGCTTGCCAAGTGATGTTTCTCAGGGTGAGGTTTCCGTCGCATGCCCTTTGCCCAAGTATCTGGCGGAGTTTTCCTGAGTTGTCGGGACGAAGCGCTGACTGGCCCGGCTGCGTCCCGCGCCGGTTGCTTGCGTTGACTCTATGTGGCAGGCCCGACCGGGCCCCCCCGGCCTCTTTAGAAGTGTTGATTTGGGAGAGTCTGGTGCCGCTCCTACTGAAGGCACCAGAGTTCAAATGGCTATTGACTCAACAAATAAGAATCATTATCATTCGCGTTGTTAGTGTCATGCGAATGATTCTTGTTTTAATTAAAAGTGAGGGATTTGAATATGCGCAAAACAACGATGGCAGTCACTGTGGCTGCCCTTCTAAATGCCGGTAATGCATTGGCGGGCCCGAGTGTCGAGCAGCAGATCGAAGTGCTGCAGCAGGAAATCGAGGCGCTCAAGTCGCAAATGGCCAAGGCGGCCACCGGCAATCAGGCCGGCGGCATACAGGCATTGTCCGACAGGACGACCATAGGCGGTTATGGCGAACTGCATTACAACAACTTTGGTGGTGGAGCCACGCACAAGGATGAAGTCGACCTGCATCGCTTCGTGCTGTTCTTCGGCCACAAATTCAATGACCTCGTAAGCTTCAAATCCGAACTGGAAGTGGAACATGCCATTTCCAGCAAGGATGACGAGGGTGAGGTGGAGGTGGAGCAGGCCTATCTCGACTTCCATATCAACGATAAGCTCAATGCCAAGGCCGGGCTGTTCCTCATCCCCATGGGCCTGCTCAACGAAACCCACGAACCGCCGACCTTTTTCGGCGTGGAGCGCAACGAGATCGAAACCCGCATCATTCCGAGCACCTGGCGCGAGGGCGGTGTCGGCGTTTACGGCGAAGCCTTGCCGGGATTCAATTACCAGCTCAACCTGACCTCCGGGTTCAACGCCGCAAAATTCGAGAAACCGCAGAACGGCATACGCTCGACGCACCAGGAAGGCCAGTTGGCCGCGGCGGAAGACTTGTCGGTGTCGGGCGCACTCAACTATGTCGGCGTTCCCGGTCTGCTGCTGGGCGGCGCGTTCTTTACCGGCAATACCGGGCAGGGCAACTCCACCATCGGCGATGCGCGCCTGACCCTGTGGGATGTGCATGGCCGCTACCATGTGGGCAAGCTGGATGTGAGAGCGCTTTATGCCCGCGGGCATTTGGACGATGCCGGCAAGATCAATACTTTCCTCGCGTTGCCGGTCAACAAGGGTGCCCCGAAAGAGTTCTTTGGCTGGTACACCGAGGCGGCCTATCATGTGTGGCAGTCTGGCGATATGGATTTCGCACCGTTCGTGCGTTACGAGAAGTGGGATACGCACAAGGAGGTCCCGACCGGTTATACGCGTAACCCGGCCTTCGAGAATAGCGCATGGACTGTGGGCGCCAATTTCTGGCCGCACCCCAGCGTGGTGCTGAAGGCGGATTACCAGAGTTTCGACAAGCCGGACGCCGACAAGGGCGACAAGCGCTTCAACATGGGGGTCGGTTACATGTTCTGAGCCTGGGTGGGCGCGATGCGCGCGGTCAGGTAAGGTTTTTGGCATGGTTTGAGGAGTACGAAATGCTGCAGATGTTCGTTATCGCCCTGCGCGAAGGAATCGAGTCGTTCCTGATTGTTGCCATCACGCTCGCCTATCTGCGCAAGAGCGGGCGCCAGGCACTGCTGCCCGCCGTCTATGCGGGTACTGCAGTGTCTATCGCAGCGAGTTTCGGCGCCGGGTGGCTGTTCAGCCAGGCGGAGAACAAGCCGTTATGGGAAGGGCTGCTGGCGCTGGCGGCTGCGCTGCTGGTGGCGTCGATGGTGTTTTATATGATGCGGGTGTCGAAACGGCTGCGTGCGGAAATCGCGCAGCACATCGACGACGCCGCCGCCAAGGCTGGATTTGCCGCGCAGATCGGGGTGTTCCTGTTCATATTGCTGATGATCACGCGCGAGGGAATGGAAATTGCCTTGCTGGTCAGCGGTCTGGCCATGCGGACTGATACGCGCGACATGCTGGCCGGCACACTATCCGGCATCGCCGGTGCGGGGCTGCTGGCCTGGGCCTGGGTACGCTACGGGCAGCGTATACCGCTGGCAAGGTTCTTCCAGGTAACCTCGATTTTCCTGCTGCTATTTGCCGTACAGCTGGTGTTCTATGCTTTTCATGAGCTCACCGAAGGGAGCGTGCTGCCGATCGACAACCAGTATTGGCACATCGCAACCGAACCGTGGGCGCCGGAGGGGCAATATGGTGCCTATCTGACCTACGCGCTGGTGATCGTGCCGCTGCTCTGGCTTGCCTATACCACGCTGCGTGGCGAGAGGCGTAACGCAGCGTCCTGACAGCGGCGGGGAAGTGCGTGCACTGGTCTCCGGATTCACAGGCATTTCGATGACTTGCATGGTTTCCGGGGGTGCCGGCAGTTCAGGTTTGTGCGTTAAACTATAACCCCGGACGTTTCAACTAGGAGACTGACATGGCCAAGAAGGAAAAGGCAGCTAAGGGCAATGACAAGGTCGTCGCCCTGCTCAACCGCATCATGGAGAGCGAACTGGCTGGCGTGGTGCGTTACACGCATTATTCCCTGATGGTGTTCGGCTACAACCGCATTCCCATCATTTCCTGGCTGCGCGGGCAGGCGGACGAATCGCTCGCCCATGCCCACAAGGCGGGCGAACTGATCACCCACCTAGGCGGTCATCCGTCACTTGGTATCGGCCCGCTGCTGGAAACCCACAACCACGATGTTGGCGATATCCTGCGCGAATCGCTGGCGCACGAAGGCGCAGCATTGCAGCTTTACCGCGAGCTGCTGAAGGAGGTCGGGGGCGTATCGGTGATGCTGGAGGAGTACGCACGCGAGATGATTTATACCGAAGAACTGCACCTGGGCGAGGTCGACAAGATGCTGCGCAAACCGGGGGACGTGGCTGCCTTTGTCGAGCGCTGAGCAACTGATCCGGCGGTTGTCGCGCTGGCTGCCGTGCGGCCTGCTCGTCGCCGCACCCGCGTTTGCCGGGGAAACGGTATATCTCACAACCGAGCAGTTCGTTGCCGAAACCTTCGCCGACAAGACCCCCAGGATCGAATTGCTGTGGGTGACAAAGGATGTCTCCGCGCAGGCATCGCACATCCTCGGGCACGCGCCGCCGCAGTTGCGCCAGCGCTACTGGAGCGACGGCGCGAAAAGCGCCTGGGTGCTGGAGGAAATTGGCAAGGAAGAGCCCATTACCGCCGGTTTCGTGGTGCGGGATGGCCGTATCGAGCAAGCCAGAGTGCTGACCTACCGCGAGAGCCGGGGCATGGAAATCCACTACCCGGTTTTCCTCAAACAATATGCCGGCACCGGTCTTGCGCCGGATTACCGGCTGGATAAAAACATCGACGGCATTTCCGGCGCCACGCTGTCGGTGCGCGCCATGGAGCGCATGACCCGGCTGGCGCTTTATTACGACCGCATTGCCCACGCTAACAAATGAGCGCACGCACCCGCCTGATCAGACTGTTACGCCATTGGCACGCCCGCATTGGCGTGCTGACGGCGCTGTTATTCCTTTTCCTCGCGGTCAGCGGCATTGCGCTCAATCATACCGATGCGCTACGGCTGGACCAGAGAAAAGTGTCCGCGCACTGGCTGATGCGATGGTACGGATTGAAAACCGAAGGCCCCATGCAAGGTTATCTGTTCGACCACGGTTATTTTTCCTGGAGCGGCCGTCAATGGGTGATGGATGGCCGCGTCATCGGCGCCGAAGAGCCGCCGCTGGGCGTGGCGGAGGTGGCCGGAACGCGCTATGTCGCCACGGCTTCCGCGCTTTACCTCTATTTGCCGGATGGGCGGCTGGTGGATAAGCTGCAAGGTGCCGCGCTGCCGGCGACTCCTTTACGCCGCATCGGCAGCCGCGGGGCGTGGCTGCTGGTGGATACGCCGCAAGGCGTGTTCGCCAGCAGTGACGGCCTGGCTTGGCGTCCGCAGCAGCAGGCCGCCAAAGATGTCTGGGCACATGTGCAACCGTTGCCGCTACAAGCGCGGCGGCACCTTGCCGCCTTGTTTGTGCCGTCGCTGCCGCTGGAGCGGATAGTGCTGGATTTGCACAGCGGCCGGTTGTTCGGCCGCCACGGGCCATTGTTGATGGATACGGTGGCGGGCATTCTTTTGCTGTTATCGCTGTCAGGAGTATGGATTTATTGGCGCAGCGTTCGCAAGCGCTGACATTGCCGCGTTGTATCGGATCGCCCGTTTCCGGGGCAGGCCTGTTTTATGGGCGATTAAATTTTGCGTGGGCGTTTTGCCCATTGCATGCCGGCGGCAATGGCGGTCAGCACGACGACGTAAAATACCAGTTGCATGCCGGCCGGCTGGGCGTCGTAGCCGATCAGGCTGTGCAGCAGCATGCCGGGCACCGATTGTTCGGGCAGTATCGCCGAGGTGTCCCACAGCGGTGAAGCCAGGCTGGGCAGTATGTCGGCCTGAATCAGGAAGCGTGCCGCCTGCGAGGCCATGCCGGCGGCCAGCAGCAGCACCAGTGCGCCGGTGGCGGCGAAGAACCAGCGCATGGGGATGCGCAGCAGACCGGCATAGATCGCATAGCCTACGATAATGCCTCCCAGCAAGCCGATCAGGCCCCCGGCCAGCATCGGGGTTGTGCCGCCGTTGCCGGAGGCTGCGATGCCGTAGAGAAACAGTACGGTCTCCGAGCCTTCGCGCAGTACCGCCAGCCCGACCACGATCAGCAGGATGGAGCATTCGCTGCGTCCCTCGCGAATTTCCCTGCCCACATGGCGCGCATTGGCTGCCAGTTCGGCGCCGTGCGACGACATCCATATGTTGTGCCAGGCCAGCATCGATACTGCAATGCCGAGCACGATGGCATTGAACAGTTCCTGGCCGATGCCGCTGGCGAACGCGCCTATCGCATCGGTGGAGGCTGCCACGACGGCTGAGCCGACCAGCCCAGCCAGCAGGCCGGCGGCCAGCCAGCGCTTGCGGCCGGGTACGTCGTGTGTGGCGGCAGCAACGATGCCGATAATAATGGCGGCTTCCAGCACTTCACGAAAAACGATGACGGCGGTTCCGAACATGGCTTTCTCCGATGTTTAACTTGGCGGCTTCTACTTTGCGACAATCACGCCCTGCGCAGTGGCCTGGTTGAAGTCGCCAAAAAAAGGATAACGGCCGGCATCGAGCGGGCCGATATAGATGGTGATGCGGCTATTGCCGGCGATTACTTTTTCGCGGTTCAGCGGATGGCTTTCGAATTCTTCCGGAGAAGGGTCACGGTTTTCCACCTGTAATTTGATCTTCTTGCCTGCTGGTACGGTCAGTTCCGCTGGCTGGAAATGATGGTCCTTGATTACCAAGGTGTAGTCAGCATCGGCGGCAAACACAGCGACTGGCAGCAGCAGGGCGATGAGCGGTAAGGATTTCATGGGGTTTCCGTTAACATTTCGTTAATGATAACTGTTCTCATTTTTTGATTGCAATCATTTTACGTCGGTTAACCCATATATTTATCGAGGCCAAACAGACAAGCAACCATTATTTTGTAAAGCGACCACCCGGTTGCCGTGGCGGGATGGACGAGTGCCGCGCCTGGCGATTGTGCTCGGAAGCGTTGATGTGCTGGCGTATGAACGTTGATTTTATTGGGGTTTGGTTTGGGTTGCGGATGTGCTCCGTGATAAAATTCCACTTCCTTACACGAGACCAGCCAGTGAGCCATCCCAAATCGTTTCTGCGCCGTTGGTCGCGGCTCAAGATCCAATCTGCATCACCGGTTGCTGCGCCTCAGCCGGCGGCTGAGGCGCATGGCACCGACGCTGATGTGAGCGCCCTGCTGCGCCCTGAAGTCGAACGCGGCGTGCGTCAGGCTGCGTTGCGCAAATTTTTCATGAGTGACCGTTACCGCGTCATGGATGGTCTGGACGTGTATGTCGACGATTACTCCAGCCTCGAGTTGCTGCCTGCCGCATTACTGGGCAGGCTGGTTCATGCAACTGCGCTGTTGAGTGCGGGCGAGCTTGAGCAGGAAACGTCAACCATCCCAAAGACTTCGCCGGAGCTACAAAAGTGACACCGCTGATGGCTGCGTTGCAAGCTGCGACAAATTTTCCGCCGCCAGAGCCGGTGCCGGAAGTGAGCTATCGTTCGGCAGGGCGCGTGCTGGTAATAGGGCCGGCGACATTAGCGTCGGATAAGGCCGGGGAATTGGCGGGCAATGTGCCGGTGACCGTGCTGGTGACCGAAGGTGATCTGCCTGAGCCGGAAGCTTATGCGGTACATGCCGGCCAGGTGATATCGATGGAAGGCTGGCTGGGAAATTTCGACGTCCATTGGAAGACCGTCGACGGCGCGGAATCGCAAGGCAAATTCGATCTTGTGCTTAACCTGGGGCTCGAGCGCTATTTCAGGATGCATCAGCCGCCTCAAGGTTATTTCGCGCCGATGAATGATACGCAAGCACTGCAGGATGCGCTGCGGGAGATCGCGGATGCGGTGGGCGAATTCACCAAACCCAAGTTTTACCAGTTGAACGAAAAAATTTGTGCCCACAGCCGTTCCAATGTAGAGGGCTGCAATCGCTGTTGGGATGTCTGTTCGGCATGGGCGATGCGCTCCGAAGGGGATGCCGTTCGCGTGGAATCGCATCTGTGCGTCGGCTGCGGCGCATGCGCCACGGTATGCCCGACCGGCGCGATGCGCTACAACTATCCATCGGTTTCCTACTGGGGCGGCAAGCTCAAGGCGGTATTAGGGGCTTATGCGGTGGCTGGCGGCAAAGCGGCCTGCGTGCTGGTGCATGGCGAAAATGTGACGCTGCAACAAGACCAGTTGCTGCAGCGCGTGATTCCGGTTTCCATGTTCCATATCGCCTCCGTCGGTCTGGATTGGCTGCTGGGCGCACTGGCGCTGGGCGCCAATCAGGTGGTGATCCTGGCTACAGGCAACGAAGCGCCGCAATATCTCGAAGCGCTACGAGCACAGATGGCGCTGGGTGAAGAAATCCTGCAAGGGCTGGGCTACGCGGGCGAACACTTCAGGCTGATCGAAGGTCAGGCCGGGCTAGCGCATTTACAGCAAATGCCTCCGGCCCGGGTGCCGAGCGAGACGGCGAGATTCTCGTTATTCGACGACAAGCGCACCACGCTGGAATTCTGTATCGACCATTTCGCGCGCCATGCGCCGCAACCGGCGGACATGATCGCGCTGGCAAGCGGCGCGCCATTCGGCACAGTGGAAGTGACGGGGGACAAATGCACGCTGTGCTATTCCTGCGTTTCCGTCTGTCCCGCCAGCGCGCTGCTGGATGGCGACGGCCAGCAGCAGCTGAATTTCATCGAGCGCAACTGCGTGCAGTGCGGCCTGTGCGAAACCGCCTGCCCGGAAGATGCCATCCGGCTGGTGCCGCGCCTGCTACTTGCGCCGCAGGCCAAACAGAAGCGGGTATTGCATGTAGATCAGCCGTTCCACTGCGTGCGCTGCGGCAAGCCATTCGGCACGCGCAGCATGGTGATCGGCATGGTGGCAAAGCTGGCCGGGCATTCGATGTTTGCCACGCCGGAGGCGCTCAACCGGCTGAGAATGTGCGGCGATTGTCGCGTGGTGGACATGATGACGACAGACAGCCACGAGGTGCGGTCATGACAGTATTGGCGGAAACCGAAGAACTGGCGCGCGCCGCACACTATGCGCTGCTCGCCACGTTGCTCTATGCGCCGCCGAGCGCTTCCCTGCTGGCGGCCATTGCGCGGGCGGGGCAGGAGCGCGACGTTCCGCACACGCCGCTGGCGGATGCCGGCGAGCGACTGAGGCTGGCGTCCGGGGCGATGGATGCAGACGCTGCCACCGACGAATTCCAGGCCTTGTTCATCGGCGCGGGCAGCGGCGGCGAAATCGTCCCTTACGCCTCCTGGCATCTCACCGGATTCCTGATGGAGGAGCCGCTGGCGCATGTGCGCGGCGATCTCGCCGCATTGGGCTACGATCGCGCCGACGGCGTGAGCGAGCCGGAAGATCACATCGCCGCACTGTGCGAAACCATGCGCCTGCTGATCGAAAGCGGTTGCCCGCTTAACCGGCAGAAACAGTTTTTCATGCGCCATCTCGCGCCGTGGGGCGAGGCCTTCGCGATGCAACTACAAAGCGCGCCCAGCGCGAACTATTATGGTCAGGTGGCGGCGTTGCTGCGCGAATTCCTGCGTGTCGAGGCGATGTCGTTCGCCATGGTGCACGATATGGCAGAACAGCGATGAAAGCGAATAACATGGATACAGTAGATTTACAGCGTAGAAAATTCCTGCTGGCCGCCGGGCTGGGCAGCGCGGGTACGATTGCCGTGCTGGCCGCCACCGACAAACTGCCGGCAGCGGCGGCGAAAGCGGATGCTGCCGCCGCCGAGCCCGAGGCGACCAAAGGCTACCGGGCCAGCCCGCATGTGCTGAACTATTACCGGACGACCAAGGTGTAATCCGAGCATGTTGCTGAAAAAGAAATCGCCGAGTGCCGATGCTGTCGGGCAAGCCAACGCTACCCAACCGTACAATACGGTAGACCGGCGCGAGTTCCTCAAACGTTCCGGCATGGCCGCCGGAGCCGGGCTGGCGCTGTCGCAGCTGCCGTTCAATTTTATCCGCAAGGCCAAGGCCACCGATGCCAAGACAGGTGCAACGGTCAAGGTCAAGCGCAGTGTGTGTACCCACTGCTCGGTCGGTTGCTCGGTCGACGCCGTGGTGCAGAACGGCGTATGGATACGCCAGGAGCCGGTATTCGATTCGCCGATCAACCTCGGCGCGCACTGCGCCAAAGGCGCCTCGGTGCGCGAGCATGGCCACGGCGAGCGCCGGCTCAAATACCCGATGAAACTGGTGGACGGCAAATACCAGCGCATCACTTGGCGGCAGGCACTGGACGAAATCGGCGACAAGCTGCTTGCACTGCGTCAGGAAAGCGGCCCGGACTCCGTCTATTGGGTCGGTTCCTCCAAACACAGCAACGAGCAGGCCTATCTGCTGCGCAAGTTCGTCTCGTTCTGGGGCAGCAACAATGTCGACCACCAGGCGCGCATCTGCCACTCGACCACGGTCGCAGGCGTCGCCAATACCTGGGGCTACGGCGCGATGACCAATTCCTATAACGACATGCACAACGCCAAATGCATGCTGTTCGTCGGCAGCAATGCCGCGGAAGCGCACCCGGTGGCGATGCTGCACGTGCTGCACGCCAAGGAAGCGGGCGCGAAGATGATCGTCGTCGACCCGCGCTTCACCCGCACCGCGGCCCATGCGCACCAGTTCGTGCGGCTGCGTCCCGGCACCGATATCCCATTCGTCTGGGGCGTGCTGTGGCACATCTTCAAGAACGGCTGGGAGGACAAGCAGTTCATCCACGACCGCGTTTACGGCATGGATGAGGTGCGTAAGGAAGTGGAGCAGTGGACGCCGGACAAGGTGCACGATGTCACCGGCATTCCGGAAG
>NZ_DASXVH010000004.1:0-12449 GCF_036504375.1 Novimethylophilus sp. | reverse complement strand
AGTTTGCCGTTGCCGAGGTCGCGGATCGCATGGTCGATCTGGCGCAATGGGCGGGCGATCAGATAAGTGATGGCCAGCGTCACCAGGATGGAGAACGGAATCAGCGACAATGCCTGCCACAGCAGCACGCGCTGGGCGTGTTCGGCGGTCGATTGCAGCGCGGCTGTTTCGCGGTCTATCATGCGGTTGCTGGCGGCCAGGATGGCATTGGTCTGCTCGAACAGGCGGCCGAATTCCGGCAGCAGTTTGCTGATCGCAGCGGGGTCGCCCAATGCCATCTGGGCGGCGATCATGTCGACCTTTGCGGTCACCTCGTCCAGCGCCATGTGCTGTTTGCGGTCTAGCGGCAGATGGCCGAGCGCCTGGGCGGTGTCGTCGAATTTATGCAGTGCCGCAGTATAGGTATCCAGCAGATCGTTGTCGCCCAGTACCAGGTATTGGCGCGTCACCCGCTCCATGCGGGTCAACTGCTCGACCAGGGTCCTGCTGTCGCGCGTTGCCTGCACGGCTTGGGTGACGGCTACGCGGCTTTGCTCGGTAATGTTCCTGAGATAGAACGAGGCGTTGGCGAAGGCGAACAGGAACGGCAACGCCACTGACGAGAAGCCGATCAGCAGCAGGGTAAGAAAGGATTTCGGGTAGGGTATGCGCAATTGTCGTTTTTGCGAAGCGGCAGGATAGTATAATCCTACCCGCAAAATTCGTTCCAGACCCTTCATGATGCCACAGCTTTCCGTCATTGCCGCCCTTGCACGTAACCGCGTAATCGGTCGAGGTAATGCGTTGCCCTGGCATTTGCCGGAGGATCTTAGGCACTTCAAAGCGCTGACCATGGGCCATCCCATCGTCATGGGGCGCAAGACATATGAATCGCTGGGCCGCCTGCTGCCGGGGAGGACCACGGTGATCGTCAGCCGCAACCGCGATTACGCGGTGCCGGGCGCGCTGGTGGTGGAGTCGCTGCAGCAGGCGCTGGAAACGTGCCGCAACGAGCAGGAAATCTTCATTGTCGGCGGCGCGGAGCTATACAAGGAAGCGATGCCGATGGCCGACCGTCTATACCTGACGGAAATCGACGCGGAATTCGAGGGCGACGCCTATTTCCCGGAATTTGCTCGGACCCGCTGGCGGGAAGTGTCGCGCCAGCCGCATATCGGCGCCAATGGCCTGTCCTTCAGCTATGTGACATACGAGGCAGTGCCCGGCCGTTCATGAGCTGATATCGACGCCGCTGCCCTGCGTTGACCACTTTGCTACACCAGCCCAGGCGCGATCTGGGCTGGTGGTTTCTTGTCAGAACGTGCTGTGGATCACCCGGGGCGCTTGCAAGAACGAAACAGGCTGAAGGCGTCGATCACACGACGCAATCCACATGGTAAGCCACCTTGTCGTCGGTATGCTCGACGACAAGGCCGTGGATGTCGGTTTCGAAGCCGGGAAATTTGCCGTTGAATTCGCGGGCAAATTGCAGGTAGCGCACGATGGTCGCATTGAAGCGCTCGCCCGGAATTAGCAGCGGAATACCGGGTGGGTAGGGCGTCAGCAGCACCGCGGTGATGCGGTCTTGCAGTTCGTCGATGGGCACGCGTTCGATGTTGCGGTGCGCCATCTTGGCGAACGCGTCCGCCGGTTTCATCGCCGGAATCATATCCGACAGGTACATTTCGGTGGTCAGGCGCGCCACGTCGTTGGCTTTGTAGACACCGTGAATCTGGTCGCACAGTTCGCGCAGGCCGGTCTTTTCGTAGCGCGGATGTTTGCCGACGAATTCCGGCAGCACGCGCCAGCACGGCTGGTTCTTGTCGTAGTCGTCCTTGAACTGCTGCAGCGCAGTCACCAGCGTGTTCCAGCGGCCCTTGGTGATACCGATGGTGAACATGATGAAGAACGAATAAAGCCCGGTCTTTTCCACGATGACGCCGTGCTCGGCTAAGTACTTGGTGACGATCGCCGCCGGGATGCCGAATTCCTCGGAGAATTCGCCGTCGACGTCCAGCCCCGGGGTGATGATGGTGGCCTTGATCGGGTCCAGCATGTTGAAGCCCTTGGCCACCTTGCCGAAGCCGTGCCAGCGGGCCTTGGTCTTCAGCATCCAGGCTTCGCGCTCTTCGATGCCTTCCTCGGACAAATCATCCGGCCCCCATACCTTGAACCACCAGTCGGCGCCCCATTCCTCGTCCACCTTGCGCATCGCACGGCGGAAATCCAGCGCCTCCTTGATGGACTCCTCCACCAGTGCGGTGCCGCCGGGAGGCTCCATCATCGCGGCGGCCACGTCGCACGAGGCAATGATGGAATATTGCGGGCTGGTGGAGGTGTGCATCAGATAGGCTTCGTTGAACACGTCGCGGTCAAGCCGGCTGTTTTCGGCATCCTGCACCAGGATTTGCGAAGCCTGGCTCAACCCGGCCAGCATCTTGTGCGTGGATTGCGTCGAAAAAATCATCGATTCCTTGCAGCGCGGACGGCCTTCGCCGATGGCGTGATAGTCGCCGTAGAAGTCGTGGAACGAGGCATGCGGCAGCCACGCCTCGTCGAAATGCAGCGTGTCGATCTTGCCGTCGAGCATTTCCTTGATTTCCTCGACGTTGTAGATCACGCCATCGTAGGTGGATTGCGTGATCGTCAGTACGCGCGGCTTGGCGTTCTTGTCGGTGGCGAACGGATTTTTTGCGATTTTTTTCTTGATGTTCTCCCACTCGAACTCTTCTTTCGGAATCGGACCGATAATGCCGAAATGGTTGCGCGTGGGCATCAGGAACACCGGAATCGCGCCGGTCATGATGATGGAATGCAGCACCGATTTATGGCAGTTGCGGTCCACGACGACGATGTCGCCCGGCGCCACGGTGGAGTGCCAGACGATCTTGTTCGAGGTGGACGTTCCATTGGTCACGAAATACAGGTGGTCGCAATGGAAAATCCGCGCCGCGTTGCGCTCGGATGCGGCGACAGGTCCCGTATGGTCGAGCAACTGGCCGAGCTCGTCCACCGCGTTGCAGACGTCGGCCCTTAACATATTCTCGCCGAAAAACTGGTGGAACATCTGCCCTACCGGCGATTTCAGGAAAGCCACGCCGCCCGAATGGCCGGGGCAGTGCCAGGAATAGGAACCGTCGGCGGCGTAATGCGTCAGCGCGCGGAAGAACGGCGGCGGTAGCGAATCCAGATAATCACGGGCTTCGCGCACGATGTAGCGGGCGATGAACTCCGGCGTATCCTCATACATATGGATGAAGCCGTTCAGTTCGCGCAGGATTTCGTTGGGGATATGGCGCGAGGTGCGCGTTTCGCCGTGCAGGAAAATCGGAATTTCCGCATTACGAAAGCGGATCTCGTCGACGAAAGCGCGCAACCGGTTCAGCGCCACTTTGGATTCCTCGACGAATTCCTCGTCGTCGATCGACAGGATGAAGGCCGAGGCCCGGCTCTGCTGTTGTGCGAACGAGGCCATGTCAACGAAGCTGGTCACGCCCAGCACTTCGAAGCCTTCTTCCTCGATGGCCTTGGCCAGCACGCGGATACCCAGGCCGGAAGTGTTTTCGGAACGGAAATCTTCGTCAATGATGACGACGGGAAAGCGGAATTTCATCGATGCTCCCTGAAGGGAAAATTAGCGCGGATTGTCGCAGATTTTGCTGACGCTGCGTTGTACGGATTCAGCGGAAACGGCTGGCGCCGTTATTCCCGCGGAGGATACGGATTGACCAGGCGTGCGACCAGATCGGCCAGCACGGCGCGGAACTGATGTTCGTCGCAACCCATCAGCACTGCGTCTTCCAATGCATCCTGGCAAGTCTGGCGGATTTCGGCCAGGTTTTCCTGCATCACCTTGTTTTTTTCGATGCAGGCGATGATTTCGCCCTTGGGGCCGCGCCAGACGATTTTCGGCAAATCGGTGCTGCTCATCATTAAATCTTCGGCAAGGTCACGCCATGCTGGCCCTGATACTTGCCGCCACGGTCCTTGTAAGAGGTTTCGCAAATGTCATCCGCGTCGGCCTCGAAAAACAGCACCTGCGCGCAGCCTTCATTGGCGTAGATCTTTGCCGGCAGCGGCGTGGTATTGCTGAACTCCAGCGTAACAAAGCCTTCCCACTCCGGCTCGAACGGCGTCACGTTGACGATGATGCCGCAGCGCGCATAGGTCGATTTGCCCAGGCAAACGGTCAGCACGTTGCGCGGAATGCGGAAATATTCCACGGTGCGGGCCAGCGCGAACGAGTTCGGCGGAATGATGCAGTAATCGGCATCCACTTCGACAAACGAGTTCGGGTCGAAGTTCTTGGGGTCGACGATGGTGCTGTTGATGTTGGTGAACAGCTTGAACTCGCTGGAGCAGCGGATATCGTAACCGTAGCTCGACGTGCCGTAGGACACCAGCTTCTGCCCGTTGGCCTCCTTGACCTGTCCCGGTTCGAAAGGCTCTATCATGCCGTGCTGCTCCGCCATGCGGCGTATCCACTTGTCTGATTTAATGCTCATCGCGGCTACATTAATCCAAGTAATTGAAAATGAGTGCGCATTATACGGTTACCGACGGGGTTGCGGACAAAACCACCGCTAGTCTTCCTCGTCTTCCGGGTTGACGCGGCGTCGGGCGCGCACGCCTTCCGCCAGGGTTTCCAGCACCGCCGCGCTGTCTTCCAGCCCGAGGCAGGCATCGGTTATCGACTTGCCGTATTCCAGCGTGCGGCCGTCATCCAGATCCTGCCGGCCTTCCTTCAGGTGCGATTCCACCATCAGCCCGAAAATGCGGTGTTCGCCGGCGGCGATCTGCCCGGCGACATCGCGCGCGACTTCCAGCTGCAATTTGTACTGCTTGCGGCTGTTGGCATGCGAACAGTCGATCATCACCCGCTGCGCCAGCCCGGCCGCGGCCAACTCCTTGCAGGCGGCATCGACGCTCGCCGCGTCGTAGTTGGGCTGCTTGCCGCCGCGCAGGATCACGTGGCAATCCTCATTGCCGGCGGTCGATACGATGGCCGAATGGCCGGCCTTGGTGACCGACAGGAAGTGGTGCGGGCTGGCCGCCGCCTTGATGGCGTCCACCGCGATGCGGATGTTGCCATCGGTGCCGTTCTTGAACCCCACCGGGCAGGATAAGCCCGAGGCCAGCTCGCGGTGGATCTGGCTTTCGGTGGTGCGCGCGCCGATGGCGCCCCAGGCCACCAGGTCGGCGGTGTATTGCGGCGTAATCACGTCCAGGAATTCGGTACCGGCCGGCATGCCGAGTTCGTTGATATCGCGCAGGATGCGCCGGGCCAGCCGCAGCCCCTCGTTGATGCTGAAGCTGCCGTCCAGGTGCGGGTCGTTGATCAGCCCTTTCCAGCCCACCGTGGTGCGCGGCTTCTCGAAGTAAACGCGCATCACGATCACCAGTTCGGCGGCAAAACGCTTGCGCTGCTCGCACAACATCCTGGCGTATTCCAGCGCGGCGTCAAAGTGATGGATCGAACACGGGCCGACGACCACCAGCAGACGGTCGTCCGCGCCATGCAGGATGCGGTGTATGTCGTGCCGGGTGGCAAGGATATTTTCGGAGGCAACGGCGCTGGCCGTCAGTTCGCCCAATATGCGCGACGGCGGCAGCAGTTCCTTGATTTCCTTGATGCGGACATCGTCGGTAGCCGGTCTGTGCGGGGTATTCATCAACTAACGCATCGGCGGCAAATAGCCGCAACAGTTAAAAGGGTGCATTTTAACCCGGATGGCTAGGGATTTTGTATAAGAATTCAGTGGATTTTGTATAAGAATTATGCGGTTTGAGCGTGTTTTTACAGCTTCAGCGCCAGCAGCACAACGCCTGCTCCCATCAGCGCAATCCCCAGCCAGTTGACTGCGGAAAGCCGTTCGCCCAGGAACAGGAAAGCGAAGACCGCGACCAGCAGCAAGCTCAGCTTGTCGACCGGGGCGACCCTGGAAGCCTCGCCCAGTTTCAATGCGCGGAAGTAGCACACCCATGAGGCCCCGGTCGCCAGGGCGGATAACGTGAGGAAAAGCAGGGCCCTTGGCTGTAGCGCGAGAGGGTTGGACCATTTCCCGCCGACCAGGACGAAGCCGGCGAGAATGATCAGGATGACGAACGTGCGGATCAGCGTCGCAAAGTCGGAATCGACGCCCTCAAGGCCGATCTTGGCGAAAATCGCAGTCAATGCCGCAAATAGCGCCGACAGCAGCGCCCAGTAGAACCAGCCAGCTTCAGAAACCATTTTTATTTTTCACCATGACGGTTTACCGACTGATAGCTGATGGCTATCAGCTGTTTTGAATCACGATATTGGGGAACTTGCTGCTGTGATCCAGCCCCATTTCGGAAAGCCTGACCGCGGTACGGCGGGCGATTTCACGGTAGGTGGCGGCGATCTTGCCGTCCGGATCGGCAACGACGGTCGGCATGCCAGTGTCGGATTGTTCGCGGATTTTGATGTCGAGCGGCAGCGAGCCCAGCAGCTCGACGTTGTAGTCGCGGCACATCTGCGCGCCGCCGCCGGCGCCGAAGATGTGTTCTTCATGGCCGCATTGCGAGCAGATATGCGTACTCATGTTTTCGACGATACCGATGATGGGCACGCCAACTTTCTCGAACATCTTCAATCCCTTGCGCGCGTCCAGCAGCGCGATGTCCTGCGGCGTGGTGACGATGATGGCGCCGGTGACCGGCACTTTCTGCGACAGCGTCAACTGGATGTCGCCGGTGCCGGGCGGCAGGTCGACCACCAGGTAATCGAGTTCGCGCCAGTTGGTTTCTCTCAATAATTGTTCCAGCGCGCTGGTGACCATGGGGCCGCGCCATACCATGGGGGTTTCGGTGTCAATGAGGAAGCCGATTGACATCGCCTGCACGCCGTAGCGCTCCAGCGGTTCCATGCTCTTGCCGTCCTTGGTTTCGGGCTTGGTGGTGATGCCCAGCATCTGCGGCTGTGACGGCCCATAGATGTCCGCATCCAGTATGCCGACATTGGCGCCTTCGGCCGCCAGCGCCAGCGCCAGATTAACGGCTGTCGTGGATTTGCCGACGCCGCCCTTGCCGGAGGCCACCGCGATGATGTTCTTCACGCCCGCAATCAGCTGCACGCCGCGCTGCACACTGTGCGACACGATCTTGCTGGTCACGTTGACGAATACGCCGCCGATTTCAGGCAGACTCTTGAGCTTGTCCGTGACCTGTTTTTGAATATCCGCAGCCACCGTTTTGGCCGGATAGCCCAGTACGATGTCCAGTGCGACGTTGTTGCCGTCGATGCGGATGTTGCGGGCGGACTTGGTGGCGACGAAATCCTTGCCGGTGCTGGGGTCGGTGATTTCCTTGAGGGCGGCCTGGACTTGTTGTTCGGAGAGCGTCATGGATTGAGATTCCTGAGTAAATAATCGGGATAATTTTAGCGTATGTGGGAGTTGCCGTCATTTGCTAAAATGGTGCCCCTTTGCCAAGGTTTCAAGCTCTTTATGACCCGAAAAATTCTCGTCACCTCCGCGTTGCCTTATGCCAACGGCAGCATTCACCTCGGCCATCTGGTGGAATACATCCAGACCGACATCTGGGTGCGCTTCCAGAAAATGCAGGGCAACCAGTGCCATTACGTCTGCGCCGACGACACTCACGGCACGCCCATCATGCTGCGGGCCGAGAAGGAGGGCATTACACCGGAAGCCTTGATCAAACGGGTGCACGGCGAGCACAGCGCGGATTTCGCCGAATTTCTGGTCGAATTCGACAACTACTATTCCACCAATTCCGATGAGAACCGCGAACTGGCGAACGGCATCTATCGGGCGCTCAAGGCTAAAGGCAAGATCGCGGTGCGTACCATCGAGCAGTATTACGACCAGGTCAAGCAGATGTTCCTGCCGGACCGTTTCATCAAGGGCGAATGTCCCAAGTGTCACGCCAAGGATCAGTACGGCGACTCCTGTGAAGTATGCGGCGCCACCTACAGCCCGACCGAGCTGATCAACCCGTTCTCCGCGGTGTCGGGTGCTGTGCCGGTACGCCGCGAGACCGAGCATTACTTCTTCAAGCTCTCCGAATGTAGCGACTTCCTGCGTGATTGGACGCGCGCCGGCCATCTGCAGGCCGAAGCTGCCAACAAGATGAATGAATGGCTGGGCGAGACGGGCGAAAACAAGCTTTCCGACTGGGACATCTCGCGCGATGCGCCGTACTTCGGCTTCGAAATTCCCGATGCGCCGGGCAAATACTTCTACGTCTGGCTGGACGCGCCTATCGGCTACATGGCGAGTTTCAAGAACCTGTGCACGAAGTCTGGGCTGGATTTTGACGAATATTGGCAGCGCGAAGAGAATGAAGGCCCAGAGCCAAAAACCGAGCTGCACCATTTCATCGGCAAGGACATTCTTTATTTCCATGCCTTGTTCTGGCCGGCGACGCTGGAATATTCCGGCTATCGCACTCCGACCAAGGTATTCGCCCACGGTTTCCTGACCGTAAACGGCGAAAAAATGTCCAAGTCGCGCGGCACCTTCATCACCGCGCGCAGCTATCTTGAGCACGTCAAGAACCCGGAATACCTGCGCTATTACTACGCCGCCAAGCTCAACGGCTCGATGGAAGACATCGACCTCAACCTGGAAGATTTTGTTGCGCGGGTGAATTCCGACCTGGTGGGCAAGTACGTCAATATCGCCAGCCGGGCGGCAGGTTTTATTGCGAAACATTTTGATGGGGAAATCCAAGGCCTGCGCGACGAGCCATTACAAATCAAAATCAATGAAACAAGAGGTCGCGTTGCTGAAGCTTATGAGTCTAGAGATTATGCTAGGGCTATGCGGGAGGTTATGGCATTGGCAGACTACATCAATGCTGATTTCGACTCATCCAAACCATGGGAAAAAGCCAAGAAGCTGGATTCCGAGACAGATAAGCAATTACTTCATATCGTTTGTTCAAAAGCTTTACATGGTTTCAAGGCTCTGAGTCTGCTGCTTTATCCTGTGTTGCCCAGAACTGCAAGCGCAGGGCTTGGACTTTTCCGAGCTGGGAATCATCCAAATTGGGGCGGCATCGGTGTGGCACCTGAACAAAGGATCAATTCCTATCATCATTTAATTACCCGTATCGACCCCAAGCAAATCGAAGCCATGGTCGAAGCCAATAAGGAATCCCTGCAGCCTGCCGTGCAAAACCATTCGCAAGTGCGGCACGCCGAGGCGCAGCAGCATCAGCTCCAGCCGGTGGGCGACACCATCGGCATCGACGATTTTGCCAAAGTCGATCTACGCATCGCCAGGATCGTCAACGCCGAGCATGTCGAGGGTGCGGAAAAGCTGCTCAGGCTGACGCTGGACATCGGCGAGGAAAATCCGCGCCAGGTGTTCGCCGGCATCAAGTCCGCCTACGACCCGGCTATGCTCGTCGGCCGACTGACGGTGATGGTAGCCAACCTTGCTCCGCGTAAAATGAAGTTCGGCTTGTCGGAAGGCATGGTGCTGGCGGCGAGTGACGAACGCGGCGGGCCTTTCATTTTGTCGCCCGATGTCGGCGCGCAGCCCGGCATGCGCGTTAAGTGAACTCTCTTAACAACGAATTAGGATAAAACATGAAATTTTCTTGTCTCTTTATTTCCATGCTGCTGGTTTCCGGTTCCGCATTGGCGGCCGACAGCGATGCCAAGACCGCGGTGGGCGGCGGCGTCGGTGCTGCCGCAGGCACAGCCATCGGGCAGGCGGTGGGTGGTAAAACAGGCGCCATCGTGGGTGGCGCAGTCGGCGGCGGCGTGGGCGCTGCCACGACGACCAAGGGCGACGGCAAGACCGGCGCAATTGTCGGCGGTGCCGCAGGCGGCGCTGCCGGAGCCGCCGTCGGCCACTCCATGGGTGGCAAGACCGGTGCTGTGGTAGGGGCAGGGGTTGGCGGGGCAGCCGGCGCAGCTGTCGGCAAGAACGTGACCGAAACATCGCCCAAGGTTGGTACCACAACCAAGGTCTCGACCAAGGCCATGGATGACGACGAAGATGAAGATGAGGATCATCATGACAAGCACAAACATGGCCGTGGACATGCCTACGGCCACTATAAGGACAAACATGAGGATCATGGCGAACATAGAGGTCATGAGGACTAGCCCCAAATAACATGCGCGCGGCCTGAAGCTGAACATGACGGAAGCCGAGAAATTTCGCCTGGACAAATGGCTGTGGGCCGCGCGCTTCTTCAAGACGCGCTCACTGGCTTGCGATGCGATCGACGGCGGTAAGGTGCGGGTAGACGGGCTGCGCGCCAAGGCTTCGAAGGAAGTCCGTGTCGGCAACGAAATCCGCATCACCGGGCCTGACGGCGAATGGACGGTGATCGTCCGGGGGCTCTCCGCCCAGCGGCGCGGTGCTCCCGAAGCGGCCTTGCTGTATGAGGAAACCGAAGCAAGCCGGCTTCAGCGCCAAGCGTTTGCGGAACGCCAGCGCGCCGAGTTCGGCGAGCGCGAGCGTGGAGCAGGGCGGCCGACCAAGCGCGACCGGCGCTTGATTCATCGATTCATCAGTTAAAACAACGCTATCTGTTCCGGCCCTGCTTTTTTCGGCGGCTGGAATCTCGTCGTGTCCAGTTTCGTCCTGCCGGATAATCCCAATCGTCCGACGGCGAGACGGAAACGCTGGCCTATCATTTCGGCAAATGGTCCGTTGCCGCGCATGCGCCGGTGAAATGCCGCATCGTATTCCTTGCCGCCCCGGCTCTGCCTGAGCAGGCTCATCACATGCTCGGCCTTGAGCGTCGCGTGCAATTGCAGCCATTCTTCGAACAGGCCCGCCAGCTCCAGCGGCAGGCGCAGCAGCACATAGCCCGCTGAAGTTGCTCCAGCCTGTTTGGCGGCTTCCAGTATGCTTTCCATTTCGCTGTCGTTCAGCGCCGGGATGATGGGTGCAGTCATCACCGCCACCGGGATGCTGGCCTGCGCCAGTTTGGCAATGGTTTCCAGGCGCCGTTGCGGGGCCGCGGCGCGCGGTTCCATCCGGCGTGCCAGGTCGCGGTCCAGCGTGGTCACGCTGATGGCCGCATGCGCCAAGCCTTG
Organism: Novimethylophilus sp.; assembly: GCF_036504375.1. Lineage (NCBI taxonomy): Bacteria > Pseudomonadati > Pseudomonadota > Betaproteobacteria > Nitrosomonadales > Methylophilaceae > Novimethylophilus > Novimethylophilus sp. Next base: position 1,423 of record NZ_DASXVH010000004.1, on the reverse strand, counting down.
CTCGGCCATCGGCGCAAGAATGTCCAGGTCGCGTTCTATCATCGCCGACTTGGTGACAATGGTGACCGGATGCCGGCACTCCGCCAATACCTCAAGGATTTGCCGGGTGACGCGGTATTTGCGTTCTATGGGCTGGTAAGGATCCGTGTCGGTCCCCAGCGCGATCGGCGCGCATCGATATTTGGGATGCGCCAGTTCCTGGCGCAGCAGTTGCGCGGCATCGGGTTTGACGAACAGCCTGCTTTCGAAATCCAGGCCGGGGGAGAAGCCCAAATAAGCGTGCGTGGGCCGGGCAAAGCAATAGACGCAGCCATGCTCGCAGCCGCGGTAGGCGTTGATGGAGCGGTCGAAGGGTATGTCGGGGGATTCGTTGTACGTGATGATGGTGCGCGAGGCGTCGATAGTCACCTCGGTGCGCAGCGGCGGCGGTTCTTCATCCAGGCTGCCCCAGCCGTCATCGTACATTTTGCGCCCAAGCTGCTCGAACCGGCCCACCGCATTGCTGGCTGTGCCGCGCCCTTTGAATGTGAGCGGTTTGTATTCTGTACGATCGTCCACCGAGAGAATTCTAACGTAAATGTGTTGCGCCCTGTTAGAATGACGGCCTGCGGCAATCGTTCCAGTCTACGCGCCGCTGCCCATCCCGGCTTTTACCCCTACATTGTCCGCCTAAGACTGGCGCCCAGCGCGGCGACAGGCCGATGTTTCAATTGGAATACTATGTCATTTAATGCCCTCGGCCTGTCCGAAGAAATCGTCCGCGCCGTTACCGAACGCGGCTACACCGAACCCACCCCGATCCAGAAGCAGGCCATCCCCGCCGTGCTGACGGGCGGTGATTTGCTGGCCGGCGCGCAGACCGGCACCGGCAAGACCGCCGGTTTTACCCTGCCCATTCTGCATCGCCTCTCGGATAAATCCGTCAAAGGCCCCTCCGAAGGCCGCCCGCCGATCCGGGCGTTGATTCTCACCCCGACGCGCGAACTGGCCGCCCAGGTGGAAGAGAGCGTGCGCGAGTACGGCAAATACCTTAAGCTGTCGTCAATGGTGATGTTCGGCGGCGTCGGCATCAATCCGCAAATCCAGCGGCTGCGCAGCCGCGTCGATATCCTGGTCGCCACTCCAGGCCGCCTGCTGGATCACGTGCAGCAAGGTACGCTGGATTTGTCGAAAGTCGAAATCCTAGTGCTGGACGAGGCCGACCGCATGCTGGATATGGGCTTCATCCGCGACATCAAAAAGGTGCTGGCGTTGTTGCCGAAGAAGCGCCAGAACCTGCTGTTCTCCGCCACGTTCTCCGACGAGATCAAGGCGCTGGCCGACAGCCTGCTGAACAACCCGGCGCTGATCGAAGTGGCGCGCCGCAATGCCACCGCCGAACTGGTCTCGCAAAGAATCTACCTGGTCGACCGCGAGAAAAAGC
>NZ_DASXVH010000003.1:0-6407 GCF_036504375.1 Novimethylophilus sp. | reverse complement strand
CAAAGGTTCGATGATGTTCCATAATTCGTCGTCCACCAGTGGCTTCGGCATGGCTCCTCCTTCGGCTTTATTCCAGAAGGTTATCGGCCAACCCGCGCCACTGTTGAATCTTGTCTCCTCATTTTGTTAGACGCTCTTAATCTTGCTGTGCTCCTGCCTAGTCTGGCATTTTCACCCGATTTTCCCTGCTTCAATAGCCCCAAATTAAGATTGTTTTTTTTAAGAAACAGGAGTTTAATATCTACTATATTAGTAATAGCTTACATGGGGCGGCAGGAATAAAATCAGGCAATTAACCCCTTGTTTCGGAAACTACATATTTTCAAGGATACATACCATGAAAGTAGCAGAAATTCGAGAAATTGCCCGCGGCAACCATATCAGCACCAGAGGTCTGAGCAAGGCCGATTTGATCAGGGCGATTCAGCGGGAAGAGGGAAATTTTGACTGTTATGCCACGGCGACCGATGGCAATTGCGATCAGCATGATTGTTTATGGCGTGAAGACTGTATGACCGCCCTGCATAAATAAGGATTAACGCAAGATTGCTGTACTCGGCAGAGGATCGGCTTCCCATCCATATGCAAAGGGGAAATAATATGAAGGTCAGAAAAGTATTTGCATCGTTCAGAGGCAGCGATACGGATTTCAAAAAGAAGGTATATGAGTTGATGAGCCAATACGGCAAGGTGCGCTCGCTGGAAGTGCTTACCGTCGATCCGCGGCCAGACCGCAGGCTGTTGGTTATTTTCGATCGGGAAAGCGACGCGCTGGTTGCCGCTGCATCCGTTGGCGGCACCAGGCTTGGATTAAGCGGGGTCAAGCTGACGGTCTGACGATTCTTTTCCCTGCAATCTGCGGCAGCTTGACAAGGAGGGCATCATGCTTTCTCAGGCAAATTATCGCGAACAGGCATATAACGGTCTGGATTCGGCACATCGAATTCTTTATCGCCTGCTGGACGGCTATCCTAACGTTTTGGCCGTATATTTGTGGGATAACCGGGTATTGCAGGTCGGAGAAGGTCAGCCGGCTTTCACGCTTCATCTGCGCCACCCCGGCGTGCTGCGCGATCTGGTGCTGTTTCGGGATCCGGTGCGGCTGGCGGAAGCCTACTTCGGCGGCGATGTCGAGGTGGCGGGAGATTTCAACGCCGCGCTGGGGCTGCGCCATCACCTCGAAAATCTGCGTCTGCCATTCATCGAAAAAGCCTGGCTGGCCTTGCGCGCTTTGGCCTTGGATTTAGGCAAATTTCGTCGCTTAGGCAAGTCCCGGCGCGCATTGCAGGGCGCAGCCATAGCCCGCCGCCCGCGCCGCAATGACCGCGACAGCATTGCTTTCCACTATGACGTTTCCAACGAGTTCTATCGCTTGTGGCTGGACGAGCGCATGGTTTATTCCTGCGCTTATTTTGAATTTCCGCAGCAGGAACTGGAACTCGCGCAATGCAACAAGCTGAACCACATTTGCCGCAAGTTGCGCTTGCGTCCCGGCGAAACGCTGCTCGATATCGGTTGCGGGTGGGGCGCGCTGGTGTGCTGGGCGGCAAAATTTTACGGCGTTCGCACCCACGGCATCACTCTCAGCCGCAATCAGTACGAGTACGCATGCGGGGAAATCGAGCGGCAGGGCCTGCAAGGACGAGTTACGGTGGAATTGCGCGATTATCGGGATCTGCCTGCCAGCGCAGCCTATGACAAGGTTGTCAGCGTAGGCATGTTCGAACATGTCGGATTGAAAAAGCTGCCGACCTACTTCGATACCGTGTATCGCGTGCTCAAACCCGGCGGGCTGTTCCTGAACCATGGCATTACCAGCGACGAGCCGGACTGGAATCGCGGCGTATCGACCCGTTTCATCAATCGCCATGTGTTTCCGGATGGCGAGCTGGATACGGTGAGCAATGTGCTGTCGCGGATGGAAGAGGCCGATTTTGAAATTTTCGACGTGGAAGGTCTGCGGCCGCATTACGCGCTCACCCTGCGGCATTGGGTGCAACGCCTCGAGGCGCATGCCGAAGAGATCATCCGCCTGGTGGGCGAGCGCACATTCCGGGTATGGCGGCTCTATATGACAGGTTGTGCGCTGCAGTTTGAACAAGGCACGACAGGCATCCACCAGATTCTGGCCGTGCGCAAGGAGAGCGGATTGCCGTCGTTGCCGCTCACACGGCGCGATATCTACGAGGCGTGACCATTTTACGGTGAAGGGTGAACGATGAGCCGGAATGCGATCAAAGTGTGGGACCCGCTGCTGCGGTGCTTTCATTGGTCATTGGTCGTTTTATTCACGGTCGCCTTTGTGACCGGGGATGAGGAAAGCGCAGTGCATATCGATGCCGGCTATGCGGTCATGGCGTTGGTTATTTTTCGTATTGTATGGGGCTTTGTCGGCAGCGAGCATGCCAGGTTCAAGGATTTTATTTTCGCTCCGGCAACGGTGATCGGGTATCTCAAGGCCCTGCTTGGCGGAAAACCGCAGCATTATTTGGGGCATAACCCCGCCGGCGGTTACATGGTAGTGCTGATGCTGACGACGCTGCTCGTCGTCACGGTGACCGGCCTGGAAGTCTATGCGCAGGAAGGCCACGGGCCGCTGGCCAGCAACGATGGAGTTTCAATAATCGCTGTCGCCAGCGCGGACGGCGACAGCGCCGAAAGCCGGCCAGCAGGAGAGGGCGATGCTGAAGAGTATTGGAAAGAAGTACACGAAGCCGCTGCCTATTTCATGCTGGCGCTAATCGCGATTCATCTGATGGGCGTCGCCGTTTCCAGCCTCTTGCATAAAGAAAACCTTGTGAAAGCGATGCTGACCGGCAACAAGGAAAGCTCGCAGCCTTAAAGGATGGCGGGACGCGCGTTGCTCATCGCTAGCGGCCGCCAAACTCGATGGTATTCTTGCCCGGAAAATCCGCTGTGCGTGTACTGGATGTACCGAAGTGGCCGCGCATTTGCCGGCAACGGAATAAGAAGCGGGAGGCAAACCAATGCAGAGCGCCTTTGGCGGCAGGAACGGGCTTTTATGAGGGCGATGATTCTGGATGCAGCAGGTAGTCGATTGCGCGAGGTCGACATGCCGCGGCCCGTGCCCGGCGCGGATGACGTTCTGCTCAAGGTGTCAGCTTGCGGCGTATGCCGTACCGACCTGCATGTGATCGACGGTGAACTGCCGCAGCCCAAGCATCTCCTCATCCCCGGCCATGAAATCGTGGGCGTGGTCGTCGACAAGGGGGCACAGGTAGAGCGTTTCGCCATTGGGCAGCGGCTGGGCGTGCCTTGGCTGGGCCGTACCTGCGGCCATTGCCGCTATTGCGCGAGCGGCCGCGAAAACCTTTGCGGCGAAGCGCTGTTCACCGGCTACACGCTGGATGGAGGATATGCCGAATATACGGTGGCCGATCAGCGTTATTGCCTGCCGTTGCCGGACCGCTACACCGATGCCGAAATCGCGCCGCTGCTGTGCGCCGGGCTGATAGGCTATCGGGCCCTGATTGCTGCCGGAGATGCAGAGCGGCTGGGTATCTACGGTTTCGGGGCGGCCGCGCACATCATCGCTCAGGTGGCGCGTGCGCAAGGCCGGAAAATCTTCGCGTTCACCAAACCGGGCGATGTTGCCGGCCAGGCGTTCGCTGCCGAACTGGACGCAGCCTGGGCGGGGGATTCCACTGCCGCGCCGCCGGAAGAAATGGACGCGGCCATTATTTTTGCGCCGGTCGGGGCGCTGGTTCCGCAAGCGCTGCGCCATACCGCCAGAGGCGGTACGGTGGTGTGCGCCGGTATCCATATGAGCGATATTCCGCAGTTTCCCTACGCCATGCTGTGGGGCGAACGTGTCGTGCGTTCCGTCGCCAATCTTACCCGCCGCGACGGCGAGGAATTTCTCGACTTGGCGCCCAGGTTGGGAATCAGAACCGAGGTGGAGACTTTTCCCTTGGAGTCGGCTAACGAAGCCGTCGATCGTCTGCGGCAGGGTAGGATACGTGGCGCGGCTGTGCTGGTGATGGACTAGGTATGCCGCATCGAATCCCGCTATTCGAGTTCTGGAGCTAACCTCATGTACAAATATATTCTTTCCCCCGTCGATGGCAGCGAAACGTCGAAGCGTGGCGTGCAGGAAGCGATTCGCCTGGCCAAGGATCAGCAGGCGCAATTGCGCTTCCTGTGCGTGGTTGATACCTATATGCCGGCGATGGATCCGGGAATAGCGTTTGACGTGGGAGTGCTCGAAAGCCTGCGCAAATGGGGTGAAAATATCCTGAATGAGTCAATGGCGGCAGCATCCGCCGCAGGCGTGGCAGCAGAGTCGAAAATGGTCGAGACTGCCGGCGGGCGTGTGGCCGGGCTCATCGTGGAGCAGGCCAGGCAATGGCCGGCCGATGTCATCGTCATGGGAACGCACGGGCGCCGCGGATTCAACCACTTGCTGATGGGCAGCGACGCCGAAGCCGTTATCCGCCTGAGCTCTGTGCCGGTATTGCTGGTCAAGCAGGATCAGGCGCCATCCTGAAGCGCTTTCAACGCGCTTTCAGCAGCACGACAACCGCGCCGCTGCCGCCATCCACCTGCCGCGCCTGGGCGTAGGCGATGACCTCGTCGCGCTGCATCAGCCAGTTGCGCAGCTTGTTCTTCAGTACCGGTTCGCGGTTTTTCGAGCCCAGGCCTTTGCCGTGGATGATGCGCACGCAGCGGATGCCGCACTTCTTGCACTGGTTGAGGAATTCCGCGGTATAGGCCCGCGCCTCATCCGCCAGCATGCCGTGCAGGTCGAGCTGGTCCTGAATGACCCAGTGGCCGCGCCGCAGTTTTTTGAGGATGTCGGGGGAGTGGCCGTCGCGCAGGTAAAGCAGCTCTTCGCCGCTTTCCATTTCGTGTGCGGCGATGTAGACGTCGGAAAGCGAATCCGCTAGCGCCTGTTGTTCGTCGCGGATGAATTGATGCGGGATGGGTTGGGGGGGAGACGGCCGCAACAGCACGCGCTCGTGCTTCAGCGGTTTGGCGTCTTTTACCGCTTCGCGGAACAGTTTCAGGTCGTCCGCTTTGTCGCTCATTGCGCTACAAAACCATTAGCCACAGAGAACGCGGAGTGCCGGAGAGAAATTTCATGATATTTCCGCGCTCTTTTTAAGTCTCTGTGGCTGATGTTGTTACTTCAACTGATCCAGGTACCGCTCCGCGTCCAGCGCCGCCATGCAGCCGGTGCCGGCGCTGGTGACGGCCTGGCGGTAGACGTGGTCCTGCACGTCGCCCGCAGCGAACACGCCGGGCGCGCTGGTGGCGGTGGCGTTGCCGGTGCGGCCCATCTGCGTGATGATGTAGCCGCCTTCCATATCCAGCTGGCCGGCAAAAATATCGGTATTCGGCTTGTGGCCGATCGCGATGAAAATGCCTTGCAGCGCGATTTCCCTGATGTCGCCGGTATTGACGTCCTTGATGCGCATGCCGGTCACGCCGCTGGCATCACCCAGCACTTCTTCCAGCGTGGAGAACAGCTGCAGTTCGATCTTGCCTTCCTTGACGCGCTCCATCAGCTTGTCTACCAGAATGGCTTCGGCCTTGAACTTGTCGCGGCGATGTACCAGCGTGACCTTGCTGGCAATGTTGGCGAGGTAGAGTGCTTCTTCCACCGCGGTGTTGCCGCCGCCGACCACCGCGACTTCCTGGTTGCGGTAGAAGAAACCGTCGCAGGTGGCGCAGGCCGATACGCCCTTGCCCGAGAATTTTTCTTCCGACGGCAGGCCGAGATATTGCGCCGATGCGCCGGTGGCAATGATGAGCGCATCGCAAGTGTATTCACCGGCGTCGCCGATCAGCCGGATCGGCTTCTCGGACAGTTTCGCCGTATGGATATGGTCGAAAATGATTTCGGTCTGGAAGCGCTCCGCATGCTGCTGGAAGCGCGCCATCAGTTCCGGACCCTGTACGCCTTCGGCATCGGCCGGCCAGTTGTCCACGTCGGTGGTGGTCATCAGTTGACCGCCCTGGGCGATGCCGGTGACCAGTACCGGTTTCAGGTTGGCGCGGGCGGCATAGACCGCGGCGGAATAGCCTGCCGGGCCGGAGCCGAGAATGAGCAGACGGGCGTGTTTGGTGGACATCGGACGAACTCCAGGGTATTAGATTGCGAAGAATTTTACCGTATCTGACGGGGCCGCGTATGTTCCGGCAGCAGATAACACAACAAAAGGCCGCCTGAAATGCAGGAAGGCGCAACCGCGCCTTCCTGCATTTCAGACCGAGAAAGCCTTTATTTTAGCACTTACAGTGTATCGGCATTGTCAGCCAGATAGCTGGCCACGCCCGCGGTGGAGGCCTGCATGCCGGGCTTGCCCTTGCTCCAGCCGGCGGGGCACACTTCGCCGTGCTGCTCGAAGAACTGCAAGGCATCCACCATGCGCAGCATCTCGTCG
>NZ_DASXVH010000002.1:0-5996 GCF_036504375.1 Novimethylophilus sp. | reverse complement strand
GCGCGTCTTGCTTCGCGGATGGCATCCCAAATCGCCCCCGTCGCAGACGCGAAATTAGTATGAACACGCCCTAGCTAAAAGTTAGCGGTCAGCATTCGGCAAAAGCATGGGTCTCAAACTGATAGCTTATTTATTCCCCAGCAGGCCTTCCCAGAATTTCCACCAGACTTTCTCGTCCTTGGGGGCTTCACCTGATACAAAGCGGCTTTGCGGGTAGTTGGTCTTGAGCACGCGCAAGGTGTCTTTCTTGTAGTCGTCCAGTCCCATCAGGTCATAGGCGCTGACCATAATGACCAGCGCTTCTTCCTGCGAAGGCGAGTCCGGGTATTCCACCAGCACATATTTGCAGCGATTGACTGCTGCCAGATAAGCCTGGCGCTTCATGTAATAGCGTGCAACGTGCAATTCATGCCCGGCCAGGCTATTGACCAGGTAGGTCATGCGTTGGGTGGCGTCCTTGCTATATTTGCTGTTGGGAAAGCGCGTGGACAGTTCCTTGAAAGCCAGGAAAGATTCGCGCAGGGCTTTCGGGTCGCGGTCGTTGATTTCCTGCTCGGTCAGTTTTTCTACAATGCCGCGTTCGTTGAAGCTGGTCAGCCCCTTGAGGTAGTAGGCATAGTCCACGTTGGGATGGTGCGGGTGCAGCTTGATGAAGCGGTCAGCTGCGGCGTTGGCTGCAACCGGGTCGCCTTTTTTATGATAGGCATAAGCGGATTCCAGCTGGGCCTGCATTGCATAGCGGCCATGCGGGTAGCGCGACTCGATAATCTCGAAATACTTGATCGCCTTTTCATAATCGCGCTCGCGCATCCTGTCCTCGGCAGCCGCGTAGATTTTCTGCACCCCCCAGCCCTTGGTCTCGTCGATTTCAGTGGGGTCGCCGAAAATGGCGCAGCCGGAAGACAGCAGGGTGAACAGGGAAAGAAGTGCTAACGCGAAATGACGTTTCATGGATACAATCCGTGGCTAAATTTATTGCTGATTATATCCGAAACGTGTCCACACTTGAGCCGATTACCCTGACCATTCCCAACGACTGTGGCAGCATGCGCCTGGACCAGGCTTTGGCGAAGCTGTTGCCGGCCTATTCGCGCAGTCGTTTGCAGAGCTGGATCAAGGACGGGCTGGTGAGTGTTTCCGGACGCCCGGCGGACGTCAAGCAGAAGGTCTGGGGAGGCGAACTGGTGGTCGTGGAACCGCAGCCCAGCCCCGAAGAGTCGGCCTTCAAGGCTCAGGATATTCCGCTTGATATCGCGTACGAGGATGACCATATCCTGGTGATAGACAAGCCGGCCGGACTGGTGGTGCATCCCGCTGCAGGCAATTGGGAAGGCACGCTGCTCAACGCCTTGCTGCATTATGCCCCGCAGGTGGAAGGCGTGCCGCGTGCCGGCATTGTGCACCGGCTGGACAAGGAAACCAGCGGCTTGCTGGTCGTCGCCAAAACCATCACCGCGCAGACCGACCTGGTGCGCCAGTTACAGGCGAGGACGGTCAAGCGGGAATACCGTGCCATCGTATGGGGCATCGTGCACGGCAAGGGCAAGGTGGATGCCCCGGTTGGCCGCAACCCGCACGACCGCACCAGGATGGCCGTGGTCAAGCACTTCGGCAAGCCTGCCATCACCCACTTCGAGGCGCTGGAAAATTTTTCCTGGCACAGCTATGTGCGCTGCCTGCTGGAAACCGGTCGTACCCACCAGATTCGCGTGCATATGCAATCGATCAAGGCACCGTTGGTTGGCGATCCGGTTTACGGCCCGCGCGGCGGCACCATGGCTGGCGTCCGCATGGCGGAAGAGCTGACTGAGGCGGTGCGGAGTTTTCGGCGCCAGGCACTGCATGCCGCCCGGCTGGGCCTGATCCATCCGGCGACCAAGGAACCGATGCAATGGCGCTCCGAATTGCCGGAAGACATGAAAAACCTACTGGCGGTATTGCGCGAGGATGCCCGTCTGGCCGTGCTGGCTTCGGCAGAGGAAGATAACGACGAATGGTGGGAAGGCGGCGTGCCGATGCTGGCCGATGACGGGGAGGAAGACTGGGACGAAGATGAAGAATGAGGGTTCATCTCCTGCCGGAATGGGTTCTTTCATCGTTCCCGACTGGCCCGCGCCCGCCAATGTGCACGCCTTGCAGACGACGCGCAACAGCGGCTTCAGCATCGCGCCCTACGACAGCCTCAACCTCGGCAGTCACGTCGGGGATGATCAGGTTACGGTAGAAAAAAACCGCTATTTGCTCAATACACTCGTTCCCAGCGAACCCGTCTGGCTGGAACAGGTGCATGGCACCAATGTCGTCATGGCCGAAACCGCCGGCTGCCTTCCGCGCGCCGATGCCTGCGTTGCACGCAAAAACAACGCCGTATGTGCGGTGATGACCGCCGACTGTCTGCCTGTGCTGCTCTGCAATACCGCAGGCAGCGTAGTCGCTGCGGCCCACGCCGGTTGGCGCGGATTGGCCGACGGCGTGATCGAGGCTACCGTCGGGGCCATGGAAGTGCCTGGCGCGGAACTCATGGCCTGGCTCGGTCCGGCAATCGGCCCGCAGGCGTTTGAAGTAGGGGCGGAAGTACGCGATGCGTTCATCGGCAACGACCCGGCTGCCGCCGCTGCCTTTATTCCTTTGCCAATGACGGAGGGTGGGGGGCAAAAATATCTGGCCAACCTCTACCGGCTTGCCCGTCAGCGCCTCGCAGCCCTCGGTGTCGCGCAAGTTTACGGCGGAGATTTTTGTACCTACGCCGAGAAGGAACGATTCTTTTCCTACCGCCGCGATGGCCAGACCGGCCGTATGGCGACTTTGATCTGGAAAACTTGACGGCCCCGGTATAATGCCCGACATGTCTACTCTCAGCGCAATTCTCATCGCCAGCCTGTTCGGCGGCATCCTCAGCGTCATGGCAGCCGGTTTTGTCGCCTTTCAGGCGCGTGCCACCTGGGTTCCGGTATTGGTCAGTTATGCCATAGGCGCATTACTGGGGGCGGCGTTTCTTGAAATCATCCCGGAAGCTTTCGAAGCCGGGAAAAGCGCGCAAAGCATGGCTGCGACTATCCTGGGCGGCATTCTGCTATTTTTTGTACTGGAAAAACTGGTGCTGTGGCGCCACTGCCATGGCGAGGAATGCGAAGCGCATGGCACCCCGGCGGTCGAGCATAGCCACACCCACGGCCACGCTGACGAGCACGACCATGGGCGCAGCGGCTTGATGATTACCATCGGCGACACTTTCCACAATTTCGTCGACGGCATCCTGATCGCGGCCGCGTTCCTGGCGGATTTCCAGTTGGGCGTGGTGACCGCGCTGGCGATCATCGCCCACGAAATTCCGCAGGAAGTAGGCGACTTCCTGATCCTGCTGCACTCCGGCTACACCAAACGTCAGGCCATCCTGCTGAATCTGCTTTCCAGCGTGGCGACGCTGGTGGGCGGCGTGCTGGCGTATTACACGCTAGGGACGATGAAGGAGTTTGTGCCATATGTGCTGGGTCTGGCCGCCTCCAGCATGATTTACGTATCGGTGGCGGACCTGATCCCCGGCCTGCACAAGCGTCCGGAACTGCACGCGACTGCCCAGCAGGTCACGTTAATCGGCCTGGGAATCGGTTCGATCTGGCTCACCAAGGCCTTGCTGGGCGATCTGGGTTGAGCGGTTTCTTTTTCGCTGCGGCGTGCCGACTATCCACAGGAGCAGGCCGCACGGCAGCAGCCCGTAAAACACCAGGGTCAGCACCCCAGCCATCAAGCTGGCTTCGGTAACCGCCATCATCAGCGTTACATAAAGCCAGGCAATAGCAACGATATACATCAGGTTAGCCTATCATGAGCAAATCAATTCCCCAAGTCGGTTTCGTTTCCCTCGGCTGCCCCAAGGCATCTTCGGATGCCGAGCGCATCCTTACTCAGCTGCGCGCCGAGGGTTATGAAATCTCCGGCAGCTATCAGGATGCCGATTTGGTCGTCGTCAATACCTGCGGGTTTATCGATACCGCCGTGGAGGAATCGCTGGATGCGATCGGCGAAGCACTGGCGGAAAACGGCAAGGTGATTGTCACCGGCTGTCTGGGTGCCAAGGGCGACGTGGTGCAGCAAGCCCATCCCAGTGTGCTGGCGGTGACCGGCCCGCATGCGCTGGAGGAGGTGATGCAGGCTGTGCATACCCATCTAGCCAAGCCGCACGACCCCTTTACCGACCTCGTCCCGCCGCAAGGCATACGCCTCACGCCCAACCATTACGCCTACCTGAAAATTTCCGAAGGCTGCAACCATCGCTGCAGCTTCTGCATCATCCCATCGATGCGCGGCGACTTGGTCAGCCGGCCGGTGGGCGACGTCATGAGCGAGGCGGAGAACCTGGTGCGCGCCGGCGTGAAAGAACTGCTGGTGATTTCGCAGGACACTTCAGCCTACGGCGTGGACGTCAAATACCGCACCGGCTTCTGGAACGGCCGCCCGCTCAAGACACGCATGACCGAGCTCACCGAGGCCCTGGGCGAACTGGGCGTATGGATACGCCTGCACTACGTCTACCCCTATCCGCATGTGGATGAGGTGATACCGCTGATGGCACAGGGCAAGATTCTGCCTTACCTGGATATCCCGTTCCAGCATGCCAGCCCGCGCATCCTCAAAGCGATGAAGCGCCCCGGCAATATCGACGGCACGCTGGCGCGCATCCGCAACTGGCGCGAGATCTGCCCCGACCTGGCCATACGCAGTACCTTCATCGTCGGCTTTCCCGGAGAAACCGACGACGATTTCCAGCAGCTGCTGGATTTTCTGGAAGAAGCGCAACTGGATCGCGTCGGCTGTTTTACCTATTCCGCGGTGGAAGGTGCTGCCGCCAATGCGCTGCCGGGCGCGGTGCCGGAAGAGATCAAGAAAGAACGCCAGTCCATTTTCATGGATACGCAGGCGGAAATCAGCGCGGCGCGGCTGGCGAACAAGATCGACCGGCGCATGACCGTGCTGGTGGAAGAAGTGGATGAAGAAGGCGCCGTTGCCCGCAGTTCAGCCGATGCGCCGGAAATCGACGGGCTGGTTTATATTGCCGACGGCGAGAATCTGCAACCCGGTGAGTTCGCCGAAGTGGTGATTACCGATTCGGACGCCCATGACCTGTGGGCAAAATTGATTTAAGCGAGAACGCGCGCGGCGGTATCCAGGTCCAGCCCCTTGCGCGTCGCATAATCGACGATTTCGCGCGCCGAAGCTTCGGCGGAACAGCGGTCGGAATCCGCATGAACACGTGCCCGCCTGACCGATCGGCTATATCGACCTCTACACCGTCATGCCACGCGACTCCGGTCATCTCCATTGACCTCGGCGGGCTTCTTATGGTTAAATGCCGGCCTTCTGGGCGGTTAGCTCAGCGGTAGAGCACTGCCTTCACCCGGCGAAAAAGAGCTTGCTAATACAAGCCAATGGATTGAGTTTTAAAGAGATTATGTAATTTGGAATAACTCATTATCATTGGAAATAATGATAATATTTTCCCTAATTTCCCCTGTGCTGCAAGTTGGCAGTTATACAGGATGATAGACAGTAGGGCGATTAACTCAGCGGTAGAGTGCCACCTTCACACGGTGGAAGTCAGTGGTTCGATCCCACTATCGCCCACCAAATATAAAGAGCGCCTGTTGAAGAACAGGCGCTCTTTATATTTTAGCATCCTTGGTTCGTAGCCTGTCATGCGGTATACGCCGGATCTGGCATGTTGTTGATGACATTGACGGTCGTGTTAATTAGGGCCGGCTTGTACTGGCGTTTCAACACCCCGGATTGGCAATTATGCCTTCGCCATCATCGAATGATCGACATCGAATAGGCGGCCGTCCATGGAGCGGTAATTCGGCCACTGGAAGTATTGGCAGCGATGCACAGCATGGCAACGTGATTGCCTGTCGCAATAACTGCCGAACCAAGTAGTAGCTGGCGGCGTAGTAGGAGGCCCCAAGTGGGACGATGAACGAAATGCCTGGCTCGGTGGTGTG
>NZ_DASXVH010000001.1:0-4887 GCF_036504375.1 Novimethylophilus sp. | reverse complement strand
AACGCCTCCATCGCGATGTTTTTCAGCAGATAGCCGTTGGCGCCGGCGCGGATTGCCGCCAGCAGATCCTCTGCATCCTCCGAAACCGTCAGCATGATGACGCAGGTGGCGGGCAGCTTTTCCTTGATCATCTTGAGTGCTTCCAGGCCGGAAATGCCCGGCATGTGAAGGTCGAGCAGAACCATGTCGGGCTGCAGCGAGGTCGCCAGTTTCAGGCCTTCCAGCCCGTCGGTGGCTTCGCCCACCACATTGAATTCCGGGTGGCGCTGCAGCAGCGAGCTGATGCCGCTGCGAAACAGTGCGTGATCGTCCACCAGCAAGATGCGTACGGTTTCCATCAGCTTCCTTTTTCCTTGATGACGGGCACGTGCAGCACCACCTGCGTGCCCTGCTCCGGGCGCGAGTGGATGTCGAGCCACCCGCCGATGCGCTGCGCCCGCTCGCGCATGATGGTCATGCCGATGCCGCCGTGCCTGCCGTTGTCTATGGAGGCTTCGTCAAGGCCGCAGCCGTTGTCGCGGATGGTGAACACGTATACGTCGCCGCGCTGCATTTCCACCTCGGCGGCACTGGCGCGGGCGTGCTTGCGGATGTTGGAGAGGGCCTCCTGCACGATATACAACACTTGCGCCTGGTGTTCGATGGGCAGGGGTAGTGCCGTGCCGGCCTGCATGAATGAGGTCTTGATGCCGCTTTGCGTCTCATACTTGTACAGCGCGCGCGCGAGCTCGGTTTCGAGGTCGGAATGGCTGACGCGGGTACGGAAATGCACCAGCAGTTCGCGCACATCGTCATAACTTTCCTGCACGCCGGCGCGGATGCCGGCCAGGTTCTCCTGTGCTTCCTGCATGTTGTTTTCTTGCAGGGCGGTTTCCAGCATCTGCGCCTGCAGGTTGAGGAAAGCCAGTGACTGCGCAATGCTGTCGTGCAGCTCCTGCGCCAGCAGGTTGCGCTCGGCGGAGATTGCGAGCTCCTTCTCGGCGGCAACCATGCGCTGGCTTTCAATGGCGATGCCCAGGTGCTGTGCCAGCGTTTCCAGCAGCTTGCGCTCATAAGGCTGCAGTTCGCGCGCTGAGCGGAAAAACAGGTTGCACAGGCCTATGCTGTGCCCGTACAGCAGGATGGGCAGTGCGAGTACCGTCGCATAGCCCGCCTTCAGGCAATAATATTCGTCGGCGTGGGGGCGTGCGGCTTTGACCATGTGGACGGTGGCGGCATTGCGTGCCGTGACTTCGCCGCAGAAACATTCGCCCATGTGTTTGCACTGCTCTGCGACGGCGAACTCTTGGGACAGTCCTGCATGCACATAGAGGTGGATCTGGTGCTCCATTTTGTCCACGAGGCGGATCATGCCGCCCTCGGCGCCGTATTTTTCGACCAGCTTGCCGAGAAATTCGCGACACATGTCTTCCTGGTTCTGCGTGCGGTTGAGCAGCGCAATGATGTCGTACAGCGTTTTTAGCTCGTCGCGCCGTTCTTCGAGGATGCGGGTTTTCTCCTGTATCTGCTGCTCCAATGTCACATAGAGTTGCTGCAGGTGGCCGGCCATGCCGTTGAATCCCTTTGCGAGTTCGCCCAGCTCGTCCGTCGACTCCTGGGGCAGGCGCACGCTGAAGTCTTCTTCCCGCATGCGCAGCATGCCGTCGCGCAGCGTATGGATGGGGCGCACCACCACCAGGTACATCAGCCCGATCAGTACAAAGGTTCCCAGCAGCGCCAGAACCAGCAAGCCTACCTGCAGCGTGCGCAGCGAGCTCAGGTTGTTGTCGCTGTGCCGCTCCAGGATGTACACCAGCGCATCGATGTTGGCCACGAACAATTCGATCTCGTCGTGAAACTGCTGCTGCAGCAGAGTCTTGTGCCGCGCATCGCGAGTAGTCCGGATATGTTCGAGCAACGGCCGTATGTGCGTGGCCCAGTCGGACTCGATTACGAGCATGCGCTGATGCACGGTTTCCGATTTCGGCAGGTACAACGGGCGCACGGGATCGCCGTGCTTGATCAGTTGCAGCGTCTTTTCGAACTGTGCAATCTCGCTATCCAACTGCTGATGATCTGATGCCGAGGGAGGAGCCGCCAGCAGATAGGCGATATGGTAGGAACGCATGCGTTCGCTGCCCAGCGCATTAATGGCGGCGCCAGCACCCTCGAGATTCCATGATTCGATCAGCGTGAGGCCGATGGCAAGGCAGGCGACGATCAGGAAAGCGGTCGAGATGGTGGCCAGCTTGGCGCTTAACTTATATGAGGAGAGATTCAACGCCACAAGGCCTTAGCAGAAAACGGCGGCAGGACAGCCGGACGGCGCCGCCCGACTGTCGTCGTCGCATAGCCGGTCTGCCTGCTGCGCAACCTCGGCGGCGATCCGGTCCGCCTGCTCCCGGTTGAAATCGGCGTGATAGCGTTTTTTGACGCCGTGCTCGTGCAATTGCAGATGATAGTCTGCGGCAATGCCCCGCTCCGACAGGCAGTGCAGCGTACAGGCCAGCGGGCAGCCGTCCAGCGCCAGGATGGGGCGGCCGGAGCGGGCGATGTTCACCAGGTGCGGGACATTGCCGCCCACGCCGGAAATGCAGGACATTTCTGCGACTCCCTCACGGTCGAGCTTGAGGGCGATGTAATTGGCCGCCTGGGCCGCACTCGAGCAGCCCGAGCACGAATACACCAGGGGCAGCTTTTTATAATTCGGCGGTTGAGTCATGGTGTCATTCCTTATGTGTCTGCCATCAGCCTGATGGTCAGGCGTGCGCCTGGAACAGGCATCATTCTCGCATGATTGCTGAATTCCCGTTGATCCCGCCTGAACAGGCTCCCGCTTAACAGTCTTTATCTACTCAATTTACCCGCTGCGTTTCCTTGACCGCGATCAAGAAAACTGCAGCTCGGCAAAAAATCATGATTTCGCTTAGGTGGTATTCCATCAATCCCTTATTCACATTTAAGTAAAATCCCTCGTGCTTCGGGGCGGCCGGGTAGCGCATAGTTGCACCGCGAACCGGGTGTATCCCTGTTCGTCAATCTGGGGCTTGCATGACGGCATGGAGCCTTGGAGACAATCTACCCATTTGCAACATCTTAAAGGAGATAAAAATGAAGTGGTCCGAGCCTGATTTTTGCGATGTGCGTCTTGGTTTTGAAGTGACGGCTTATGTGTATGTCCGTTAAGTAATGCCAGGGCGCGGCTGGTGCCGCGCCCAAATTACGGATAAGGAAATCTATATGTCCGAGGTTTTGCATTTTCAACCGCATGACCGCCCCGCGATCAACCGGATGTTTCTGCTGCGCTGGGAAAAAACGCAGGATGCTTATGTCCTGCTTTACCCGGAAGGCGTGATCAAGCTCAACGGCAGCGCCGCCGAGATTCTCAAGCGCTGCACCGGGGAAACCACGGTCTCGACCATGGTGGACGAACTCAAGGCGCTGTTCGCCGACGCCGGTACGGAGGTGGAGGGCGGTATTTACAGATTTTTGGAGACCTCGTATGCCAAAGGATGGATCAGTAACAAGTCTTGATGGGCTGGGCAAGCCCATGTGGCTGGTGCTGGAGCTCACTTATCGGTGTCCCTTGAAGTGCGTGTGGTGCAACAATCCGCTGGACTTCGACCAGTACGGTTCCAAGGAGCTGAGCACCGAGGAATGGAAGCGGGTGCTGCGCGAAGGCCGCGAACTGGGCGCATTGCAGCTGGGGTTTTCCGGCGGCGAGCCGATGCTGCGCGACGACCTGGAAGAGCTGGTCGCGGAAGCGGAGCGGCTCGGCTACTACACCAACCTCATCACCTCCGGCATCGGCCTCACGCCGGTGCGCTTGAGCGCACTGAAGGCGGCCGGGCTAAAGCAGATCCAGCTCAGCCTGCAGTCGGCCGAGCGTGCCCTTACCGACAAGCTGGTAGGCGCGCGGGCGCACGATCTCAAGCTGGAGGTGGCGAAACGCATCAAGGCGGAAGGTTTTCCGATGGTGCTCAACGTACCGGTGTTCCGCCAGAATATCGACCAGGTGGAGGAAATCCTCGCGCTGGCCGAAGAGATCGGCGTCGACTACATGGAGTTCGCCAACATCCAGTATTACAACTGGGCACTGCTCAACCGCGAGGAGCTGCTGCCGACGCGGGAACAATTGGAGCGCGCCGAGGCTGCCGTCAACAGGGCGCGCGAGCGCTTGGGTAAGCGCATGACGATTTACTTCGTGATCCCGGATTATTTCGAGACGCGCCCCAAGGCCTGTATGAACGGCTGGGGCACCATCCATCTCACCGTCGCCCCCGACGGCGCCGCCTTGCCGTGCCAGGAAGTACGCGTGATCGAAGGCCTGGAATTCCCTACGGTGCGCGAACACAGCCTGCAATGGCTGTGGGAAGACTCGCCGCTGTTCCAGAAATTCCGCGGCGACGATTGGATGAAGGACCCCTGCCGCACCTGCAGTGAAAAGGAGAAGGACTTCGGCGGCTGCCGCTGCCAGGCCTTTTTGCTCACCGGCGATGCCGCCAACACCGACCCGGCCTGCTCCAAGTCGCCGCACCATCACGTCATCGAGATGGCGGTGAGCGGCAGCCGTAAGCCGCGCGAGCATCAGCCGCTGATCATGCGCTCGGCGGGTACCCGCACCGTGGTGGCCGAATGAGGACGCCGCTCGACACCGCCGTCGGCACCATCGTTTGCGGCCTGCTGCTGACGACAGTACTGTTCCTGCTCGTGCGCCATCTGGTGGCGGCCGCTGGTTGAAGAGCCCGATTTTGAAGAACCCAACAGGAAAGTGAGCGTCATGGAAGCGCATGTTTTCGATCTGCTGCTGCGCTGGGCGCACTTCTTCGGCGGCCTGATCTGGGTGGGGCACAACTACGCCAGCGTGGTGCAGCGTCCCAGCTACCGCCCGCTGGCGCGCGAGGAACT